>JACMRO010000324.1 GCA_014376425.1 Rubritepida sp. | reverse complement strand
GCCGAGATCTGGGCGCAGACCCAGGGTCGGGTCGATGCCTTCACCTGCGCCTGTGGCACCGGCGGCACACTGGCCGGCGTGGGCCTGGCATTGCGCGCGCACAATCCCGCCATCCGCATCACGCTGGCCGACCCGATGGGGAGCGCGCTGTATGACTGGGTCACCAACGGCAGCCTGGAGTCGACCGGCAGCTCGATCACCGAGGGGATCGGCCAGTCGCGCGTGCCGGCCAACCTGGAAGGCGCGCCGATCGACGACGCGGTGCAGATCACTGATGAGCTGGCACTGGAGCAGGTTTTCGACCTGACCATCCATGAGGGCATCTCGGTGGGTGGCAGCGCGGGGCTGAACGTCGCCGCCGCCATCGCCGTGGCGCGCCGCCTGGGGCCGGGCCATACCGTCGTGACCATCCTGTGCGATGGCGGCGCGCGCTACCAGTCCAAGCTGTTCAACCCGGAATTCCTCCGCGGAAAAGGCCTGCCGGTGCCGCCATGGATGTGAGCTTTCGCGGCCGCATCCACGCCTCTGTGCTGGAGACCATCGGTGCCACGCCACTTGTCCGCCTGCCGCGCATCGCGGCCGAGGACGGGTTGCTGGCCGACCTCTGCCTGAAGCTGGAATTCTTCAACCCGATGGCGTCGGTGAAGGATCGCATCGCCCTGGCCATGGTGCGCGCGGCCGAGGCCGCCGGCGAGATCCGTCCGGGCATTTCCGTGCTGGTCGAGCCCACATCGGGCAACACCGGCATTGGCCTGGCCTTCGTGGCGGCTGCTTTGGGCTACCGCATCATCGTCACCATGCCCGAGGGCGCGTCCATCGAGCGTCGCCGGATGATGCGGCTGCTGGGCGCTGAGCTTGTGCTAACGCCCAGCGGCCGCGGCATGGCCGGCGCCATCGCGCGCTCGGAGGAGATCGCGGCCGAAACCCCGCATGCGTGGCTGGCCGGGCAATTCGACAACCCGGCGAACCCCGACATTCATGCCACCACCACCGCCGAGGAAATCTGGGCCGATACTGAGGGCCGGGTGGACATTATCGTGGGTGGGCTGGGCACGGGCGGGACGATGACGGGCATCGCCCGCGCGCTGAAGCCCCGGGCGCCGGGGCTGCGTATGATCGGCATCGAGCCTGCCGAGTCGGCTGTGCTGCATGGCGATGACCCAGGCCCGCACGGCATCCAGGGCATTGGCCCCGGCTTCAGGCCTGCGGTGCTGGACCTGTCCCTGCTGGACAGCATCGAGACCGCGCATGAACGCGAAGCCATCGCCACCGCCCGGCGGGCAGCGCGCACCGAAGGGCTGGCGCTGGGCATCAGCTCGGGTGCGGCGCTGAGCGTGGCGTTGCGCCTGGCCGCCGCCCCGGCCAATGCCGGCCTGCGCATCGTGTGCATCGCGCCCAGCTTCGCCGAGCGTTACATGTCCACGGCACTTTTCGCGGGGCTGGACTGATGGAGATCATCGAACTGGGCCGCGCCATCCGCGCCCGTGACCCGGCGCGGCCGACCTGGGCCGAGGTGCTGCTGAGCTACCCCGGGGTCTGGTCGGTGCTCAGCCACCGCGTGGACCACTCGCTGCACGGCGCCGGCTGGCCGGCCGCGGCACGCTTTGTCTCACAATGGGGGCGTTTCGCCACCGGTATCGAAATCCACCCTGGCGCCAGGATTGGGCGGCGGCTGTTCATCGACCACGGCATGGGCGTGGTGGTGGGCGGAACGGCGACGATTGGCGACGACGTCACCATCTACCAATGCGTGACGCTGGGTGGGTTGTCGCTCAAGCCCGGCAAGCGACATCCCGACGTGCTGGACGGGGCGGTGATCGGCGCCGGCGCGCAGGTGCTGGGGCCGATCACGGTTGGGCGCGGGGCGCGCGTGGGCGCCAATTCGGTCGTGGTGGATGATGTGTGCGAAGGGCATACCGTGGTCGGCATTCCGGCCCGCAGCCCCAAGGGCTGCGACGAGGAGGCAACCGTGGGCTATGGCATGCCGGAACGTGCGGGGGCTGACCCGCTGGGCGAGGAGGTGGCGCAATTGCGCGCCGAAGTGGCGGCGTTGCGGGTGCAGCTGCAGCAAATGTCACTCGACCGCGCCAACTAAGCGCAGCGATCAGACCGGGCGGGTTTAACGCCCCGGCGACTTGCCGGCCCGCTCAGCGCAGATAAGCCTCGACCACGCCCGTCAGCTTTTGCGTCAACGGCTTGCCGCGGCGGTCGACAGTGCGACCAAGGCTTACCCGTACCCAGCCCTCGGAGACGCAGTATTCCTCGACATTGGTCTTTTCGGTGCCGTTGAAGCGGATGCCGACACCGCGTTCGAGCAGCGCCTTGTCGTGGAAAGGGCTGGCGGAGTCAGTGGAAAGCCGGTCGGGCATGGTTGTGTCGCTCATGGGGCGTTTCTGTCGGGCCGGGCGAAAAAGATCAATCGCCTATCGGTGGGACAGGCCGGATGTGTTGGCGCGCCCAGGCAGCGTCGTGCGGTCTTTCTACATGGCCTACGCATTGGCTTTGAGGATCACCCCGGCCAACGCAACGATTTTCTTCCTCGACATGAATGGATTCCTCGCTGTTGCCGTCGCCCCATGGCGTCCCGAGCAACACCTTCCAGGAACGGGTGCTGGCCGGCGCAGTCTACCAGACCGGCACCGGCGGCAACAATTTCGAGTAATTCGTCCATCTGCGAAACGCGACCCGCGCCCGCATCACAGCGGCACCGTAACCCTGTTCGCGTTTCGCTACACGGCACCCCGATGGGACCGAACGCAACCAGGTCGAGCCTGCGTTTTGGTCCCGGCACCGATGGTTCAGATCAGCACAGGGTCGGTGGCACGGGTCTATGACGGACCGGCGGTTGCTCGCCCCGCGGTCCGTCTGACTTCCCGCCGCGCTGGCTGAGCTGCGCGTCGGCCAGGCGCCACCGCGGTGACGCCCGCCGAGGCCGCGCGAACACAACTGCGCTCAGCTCCCTCCCAAGACAGCGATTTCGTGACTGCCTCGCCGCCTGTGCTGGGGAAACTTCCCACCGTTTGCCGGTTTGCAAGAACTTACCGTCCGACCCACCCGGGCCGGAATTTCCGACAAAGAGGTGATATTATGGGCCTGTTTTCCAGTCCGATCAAAACGCTTGACGACCTGTTCGTGCATATGTTGCAGGACATCTACTACGCCGAGAAGCAGATCGTGAAAAATCTGCCGACCATGATTGAGAAGGCCTCCGACGCGTCACTGCGCCAGGCATTCCAGTCCCATCTGCACGAGACCGAACGGCAGGTCACCCGCGTGGAGCAGGTGTTCAAGATGCATGGCCAGCCTGTGAAGGCAGTGGACTGCCCGGCGATCGACGGCATCCTGGCCGAGGCCAAAGAGGTCATGGCCGATTGCGATGACGCGGAAGTCCGCGACGCGGCCATGCTGGCGGCCGCCCAGGCCGTCGAGCATTATGAGATCACCCGCTACGGCACGCTGATCGCCTTCGCCAAGCAACTGGGCCGTGCGGATTGCGCCGCCGTCCTCGAGGAGAATTTGAAGGAGGAGAAGGCGGCTGACAGCAAGCTGACGCACATCGCTGAGAGCCGCGTAAACCGCATGGCGGCCTGAACGTGGCAGGGTGATGGGCCGGCGCCGGCATCACGCCGGCGCCGGCAATGCCGACTGATAGTGGTCCATCCAGCGAGATGAAGGCTTGGCCCCAAAAGCCTTCTGGGAAGCTGCGAAATACGAAATCTCTTGCGCAGGGATGGCGACCAGAATTCAGTCGGCTGCTTGCCAGCCGCTTGACGGGCTCAGCACTCATATCTCATCTAGGGGAGGGTTCGCGATCGCCCCGTGAGGCTTCGGCCGAAGTATCGCGTCCAAAACTCTGGTGCCCTGTCACCGCAAGGAGTGGACGCTTGTGCCCAATCCAGACACCATCACTGTGCAGCAGCTCTCGCGCCTCATCGGCATGCCTGAAGCACCCATCATCATAGATGTTCGGACTGACGAGGACTTCGACCGGGACCCGCGCCGCCTACCCGCCAGCTTGCGCGGCGACCACCGTACCGTCGCAAGCTGGGCGCAAGCCCATGCCGGCCGATCCAGCGTGGTGGTCTGCCAGCGCGGGATGAAACTCAGCCAGGGCGTAGCCGCATGGATCCGCCTCAACGGCGGCCGTGCCGAGGTGCTGGAGGGCGGTTTCGAAGCCTGGGCCAGTGCAAAGGACGCACCACTGGTCCTGCCCGATCACCTCCCGCCCCGCAACGCCGAGGGAAGGACGGTCTGGGTCACCCGCGCCCGTCCCAAGATCGACCGCATAGCCTGCCCCTGGCTGATCCGCCGTTTCATCGACCCGGGGGCTGCCTTTCTGTTCGTGGCACCGTCGGATGTTTCTGCGGTTGCCGAGCGTTTCGGCGCAACGCCCTTCGACATTGAGGGCGTCTTCTGGAGCCATCGTGGGCCGCTCTGCACCTTCGAGGTGATGATCGAGGAGTTCGGACTGCGCTCGGAGGCCCTTCTGCGTCTTGGCCTGATCGTTCGCGGCGCGGACACCGCCTCGCTCGACCTGGCGCCGGAGGCTGCCGGTCTATTGGCCGCGTCGCTTGGGCTGTCTCGCATGTTCCGTGACGACCTGGCCCAGCTCGACGCGGCGATGCCGCTCTACGACGCTTTCTTTCGCTGGGCGCGTGACGCGACGGCCGAGACCCATAACTGGCCTAACCCCGGAGCGCGAGCATGAGCGATGCGCGAAGGCCGTTCGACGAGGCCGGGGATTTGCCGCTCAGTCATCATGATGCCCGATGGTACCTCACGAAGCTTCACGGCCAAAAAGGGTACGGTACATCAGGCGGTACACGTCCACATTGTCCATCACGCCTGCCTGGCTGATCTGCTCAGCATTGCGGCCGACGCCGCGCACCATGATTGCCCCGTTCACGTCCGCCAGCGTGGCCCAGCCCAACGCAAAGGGGTGCCGTACTCCGTTGCGGTCGGGCGCAGAGAGCCAGGCAGTCGTACCAGTGCCGCGCTGACCGTCGAGCGGCGCACCGTTGCGGTCGCGCTCGGGCAGATTAACGCCCTCCCTGATCACGTTCTGGCCGCGGCCCGGGCCGATCACTTGCAGGCCGCCGGCGTCAGAATCCGCGGTGGTTAGCATCAGCGTGTGCGGGTTGTCGGCGACGAAGCGGCGAAACACGCCCACTGCGATGTCCGCGCGGGCGCCCGCCTCAAGGCTGCCGGCAGCGTTGTTGTTGTTGCCGAAATTGTCGGTGCCTTCCTCCTCGGCTACCAGAAGGAAGCCCTGTGGGGCGCGCGCGAGGATGCGAAGCGCCACCTCGCTCATCTCGGCAATGGTCGGTGCAGATGGGACATAGTGGGGCAGGTTCTGTTGCGCCAACGTCTCCTCAGGCCTGTCGTGGAACGTGTGGTCGTGGGCAAAGATGCCCCAAAGTCGGTCGGTGCCGGCAGGCGCAGCCGCCAGTTCCTCGCGCGTGAACACGAGGGTGTAGCCCCGGGCGCGCAGCATATCGATCAGGTTCAGGCCGTCCTCGCGTGCACCCTCGCCGTGGCGGCCCTGCACGCCACGGGGCAGGTACCAGCGTTCGCCGCCCGCGAGGTTACCTGCACGCCGCTCTCAGCGACAAGACGAGTAATTTCCGCCAGCGAATTGCGCCGCTCGGTGCTGGCGACAAAGGCGGCAGTGCCCGGCTCATAGGCGGCGCCCGAATTCACCAGGCCCACACAGCGCCCGCGTGCCATCGCCTCACGCGCGATGGAGCCCTCGAAGCCCGAGAGGCTGCGGATTGGTGTGGTGCCATCCATGCCGAAGCTATCGGCCTGCACGCGCACACCGAAGGCGTGGGTGGTGGCGCCACCATGCGAGGTGCCAGTCAGCCCGTCCTTCATATGGCCGGAGTACAGCGCGGTATGCGGCAGGCGATCCCACTCCAGGCGCCCATCCGGACCGACTTCGACCATGCGAAGCGCGTTCCGGTGGTTCGCGCCAAAGCCATCGGGATGGAAGAAGATGACGTTCGGCGCGCGGTCCTGCGCACCTGCCGAGGGCACAGCCAGCTGCGCGGCGAGCGCGAGGCCGGTGGCGGAGCCGAAGAGTTGGCGTCGGTTCATGGTGGTGATCCCCTATATGGCCCGTTTGTCCAGTTAGTCCGGCCAACATCCATGTCCAGAGATTGTTCGATGACAGCCAGCGCTCTGCTTTGGCTTGGGCGAGCGCTCCCCCTCGTCGGGATGGCCGCTTTGGCGAGGACCGGGATAGCGGTTAGGTTTTAGCCTTGATGCATCGATCATCAAGGTATAAATCTGCGCAATGACATGCAGTCTCCCGACCACTCTGCCCCCCCGTGTGGATTACGCCTCGCGCGACTACTGGGCCGGCACGATCAAGATGGGGCTGTCCAAATTCTTCATCCTGCGCGTTCTGCATGATGGGCCGATGCACGGCTACGAGGTTGCCCGCGCCGTGGAACACGCCACGGGCGGCTGCTGCTCGCCGACCGAGGGGACCATCTATCCGGTGCTGCGGGAGTTCGAGACGGGAGGCTTCGTCACCGCTGTCGAGGAGGTCGTGCAGGGCCGACAGCGCCGCGTCTACGCATTGACCGATGCTGGCCGCGCGGCCTTCCGGGTAGCGCTGGGTGCGTGGATGGATGCCACCTCCGCTCTCCAGGACACCGGCCGAGCCTTTGCGGAGGCCGACCGCGCCAAGGCCGCCAGGGGTTGCTGCTGATGGATACGGGGCGCGCGCGCTCATCAGTTCGCCTCCATACCTCAATAGTGATGCGTCAAAGATCATCGCCATGACTGCAAGCTCGCTTCCAATCGTCATCATCGGCGCCGGGCCCATAGGGCTCGCGGCAGCCGCCCAGCTTCTGGCCCGCGGGCTGGAACCTTTGGTGCTTGAGACCGGTCCCGAGATCGGCCACGCGGTTCGCGCCTGGGGACATGTGCGGATGTTCTCCCCCTGGCGCTACAACATCGATGCTGCCGCCCGGGTCCTGCTGGAAGCTGAGGGCTGGGTGGCGCCGGGAGCCGACGCCTATCCGACCGGCGACGATCTGGTGCATCGCTACCTTGCCCCGCTGGCGGCAAGCAGCGCGATGCACCCACACATCCGCATGGGCAGACGCGTTATCGGGTCGCGCGGCGCGATTTCAGCCGCCTTCACGACAGCGAAGCGCGTGACGCCGCCAGCTTTGTCCTGCATGTCGAAACCTGCTGCGGCATCCAGGCGATCGAGGCACGCGCAGTTATCGACTGCTCGGGCACCTGGCACGCGCCGAACCCGGCGGGCAGCCACGGCATGCCAGCGCCAGGTGAAATCGCCCAGGCGGACCGCATCGCCTACGGCATCCCTGACGTGCTCTCCGCCGGGCGCCACATCTATGCCGGCCGCACCACGCTCGTCGTCGGCGCCGGGCATTCGGCGATGAATGCCGTGCTCAATCTTGGCGATCTGGCGCAGGCCGCACCAGGCACACGCATCCTGTGGGCCTTTCGCCGACCCCTCGGCGCGGTGAACTTCGGCGGCGGTGCGCGCGACGGCCTCGCCCAGCGCGGCGAACTCGGGGGCCGGGCGCAAAGGCTGGTCGAAAGCGGTGTCGTGACGGCGCTGGCCCCCTTCCTGATCGACCGGATCGCGGATGCGGATGGGATGCTGTCCGTCACCGGGCGGCAGGACGGGCGTGCAACGACAGTGCTGGCCGACCGCATGATCGTCGCGACCGGGTTCAGGCCCGACCTGTCTTTCCTGCGTGAGGTGCGGCTTGGCCTGGACCCCGCGGTGGAGGCGACGCCGGCGCTCGCACCGCTGATCGATCCCAACCTGCATTCTTGCGGCACCGTGCGCCCGCATGGCGAGGCCGAACTGCGGCACCCCGACGCAGGCTTTTATATCGCCGGCATGAAGAGCTACGGCCGTGCGCCAACCTTCCTACTGGCGACCGGCCATGACCAGGTGCGCTCTATCGCCGCCTTCTGGCAGGCGATGTTGCAGCGTCTCGTCGCGTCGAGCTGGTGTTGCCCGAGACCGGTGTATGCTGGACCGACCGTGCCCCTGCGGTCGCTCCAGCCTGTCGCACCGCGACGCCGCAGCTTGGCCACCCCGCACCCCAGCCGGAACTCGCCGCCCCGGCCCCATGCTGCGGATCCCGCGCGAACCCGCCACAGGTCGCGGCTGAGCCGGCCGAGTGAGCAGCGCCAGCGACTTCAGGCGCGACAGCACGGGCGAACCCGCATCCATGCGCCCGCGCTGGGTGGTGGTCTCGGCGATCGGCGTCGCTCAGATCCTCGCCTGGGGATCGACCTACTATCTGCTGTCGCTGCTGGCCGGCCCGATCGTGACCGATACCGGATGGCCGCTCGCCTGGGTGTTCGGCGCCCTCTCCGTGGGCCTGCTGGTTTCGGGCATCATCTCGCCGCGCATCGGCCACCTCATCGATGGGCATGGCGGCCGCCCGGTGCTGGCTGCCAGCGCCCTGCTGATGGGCGTGGGGCTGTGCGGCGCGGGGCTGGCGCCGACGCTGCCGGCTTTCATCGCCGCCTGGGTGGTCATCGGCGCCGGCATGGGCGCCGGCCTCTACGATCCGGCTTTCTCGGCGCTCGGGCGGATCTATGGCGAGGCGGCGCGGCCGGCGATCACCCAGGTTACGCTGTTCGGCGGCTTCGCCAGCACCGTCTGCTGGCCGCTCACCGCGATTCTGGCCGAAACCCTCGGTTGGCGCGGCACCTGCCTGACCTACGCCGCCATTCACATTGTGGTGGTGCTGCCGCTCTATCTGTTCGGCATGCCGCGTGAGGCGCGCAGCACACCGGCGCCAAACCTTGCCGGCGCAGCCCCCCGGAGCAGTCTGCGCCCGGACCAGCGTGGCCCGTTCCTGCTGCTCGCCGCGGGCTTCACCCTGGCCTATGCGACCATGACGGTAATCGCCGTGCAGTTACCCGCCCTGCTGCAGGCGCAGGGGCTGACCCTGGCAGCCGCCGTCGGTCTGGGCGTTTTGATTGGGCCCAGCCAGGTTGGCGGGCGTATCCTGGAGATGGTGTTCGGCCGCAAAACGCATCCGATCTGGAGCCTGGTGGCATCCACCGCATTGGTGGCCATCGGCATCCTGGCATTGGCCGGCGATGGTCGCCTCGCGGCTGCAGGCATCATCCTCTACGGCATGGGCAGCGGCATCCGCTCGATCGCGCGCGGGACCGTGCCGCTGGCGATGTTCGGACGGGAAGGTTACGCGATCCTGATGGGTCGCCTCGCATTGCCGACGCTGCTGGCAACCGCGGTGGCGCCGCTGCTGGGAACCTGGCTGCTGGCCGGGCTCGGGCCTTCGGGGACGCTTTATGTTCTGCTGGCCGCATCGTTGGTGAACGCGGCACTGGTGTTGCCGCTCATTCCGATGGCGCTGCGGCGCTGAACGGCATCATCGGACACGGCGGGATCGGGCCGGGCATCGTAAAATCGAGAACCTACGCGATCGGCTGCGCCGAGCCGGGACTGGGACCTGGCGCTACCCCTTCATCCCGCGTTCCCTGGCCGAGAGGGCTTCGAAGGTGTCCAGGTCCATTCATCCGATATCGCTGGCCGCCGACTTTGCGGGCCTGTCCGTGCTGGTCGTGGGCGGCGGCGGGAGAGGTCGCGACCCGACTTGGTGTGCCGTCCTCCACCTTGTCCTTCCATTTGCGGGCGCTGGAGCAGGCCGGGCTGATCGCTGCCACGCGACAGGGCCGCAGCCTGATCTACGCGGTGCAGTTCGCGCGTCTGCGTGCCCTGCTCCCATTCCTGGCCGAGGCCTGCTGCGGCGGCGAACCCGACCGCTGCGGCGACCTCGCCCGGATGCTCGACACCATCACACGGGAGAAAAACACCATGTCCCAACCAGCCTTTAACGTGCTGTTTCTCTGCACGCATAATTCCGCCCGCTCGATCATGGCGGAAGCGATCCTCGACAGGATCGGCCGGCCGCGTTTCGAGGGCTGGTCCGCCGGTTCCGACCCCCGGCCCGAGGGACCTCTGCCGGAAGTGATGGCCCTGCTGAACACGCTTGGCCACGATATCTCGGAGTACCGCTCGAAATCCTGGAACGAACTATCCGGCCCTTTTGCGCCGAAGATGGACTTCGTGATCACCCTTTGTGACACGATCCAGGGGCAGTTCTGCCCTGATTTCGGCACGACGACCGTCACCGGTGCCTGGCCGCTGCCGGACCCATCGAAATTCAGTGGCAGCACGGCCGAGTGCGCAACCCTGCTCAACGAAGTTTATGCCGGATTGCGCCGCCGGCTGGAGGCCTTCATCAGCCTGCCCGTCGCCTCGCTGGACCGTATTTCGCTGAAAGCGCGCATCGTTGAACTGGCCGATCCGCATGTGGTGATCCGGTGAGCGGCTTGATGGGAATGGAGGCCATGGCATGAGGGTCGGTATTTCCGGCATGGGCCGCATTGGGCGCCTCGTGCTGCGGGCCGCGATGGGTGCGGCGGAGCGCCAGGCAGAGGACCCGCGGGCCGGCAACCGGCTGGACATCGTGCACCTCAACGAGATCAAGGGCGGTGCCCCCGCGATTGCCCATCTGCTGGAATTCGACAGCGTGCAGGGCCGCTGGCGCGCGGACATTGCGGCAGAAGGCGATGCCGCCATACGCATTGGCGGCCACCGCATGGGCTATTCGGAACAGGCCAAGCCCGCGGACATCCCCTGGGGTGATCTGGGTGTCGATCTGGTGCTGGATTGCACCGGCAAGTTCCTCACGCCCGAGGCCCTGCAGGGGCATCTCGACCGCGGCGCCAAGCGCGTCATGGTCGCGGCACCGGTGAAGTTCGACAGCGTGCTGAACGTGGTGGTCGGTGTGAACGAGCATCTCTACGACCCAGCGCGCCATGCCATCGTCACCGCCGCCTCCTGCACCACCAACTGCCTGGCCCCCGTGGTGAAGGTGGTGCACGAGGCGATCGGCATCCGGCACGGCCAGATCACCACAATCCACAATCCCACCAACACCAACGTCGTCGTGGACGCGCCGCACAAGGATCTGCGCCGCGCGCGCTCGGCCATGCTGTCCCTGCAGCCCACGACCACCGGCAGTGCGACAGCGATCGCGCTGATCCATCCGGAACTGAAGGGCAAGCTAAACGGCCATGCCGTGCGCGCCCCGGTGCTGAACGCCTCGCTCACGGACTGCGTCTTCGAGATGCGGCGGGAGACCACGGCCGAGGAGGTCAACGCCCTATTCGCCGAGGCTGCGACCGGGCCGCTCGCCGGCATCCTGGGCTATGAGAAACGGCCACTCGTCTCGGCGGATTATGCCCGCGATACGCGCAGTTCCATCGTCGACGCGCTCTCCACCATGGTTACCGACGGCACCCTCCTGAAGGTGTACGCCTGGTACGACAATGAGATGGGTTATGCCTGTCGCATGGTGGACCTGGCTTGCCACATGGAGCGCGTCGGGATCTGAGATGAGCAGCGCCGGCACTCGCAACTACGCCATCGTCACCGCCGCCTATTGGGGGTTCACCCTGACAGACGGCGCATTGCGGATGCTGGTGCTGCTGCACTTCTTTCGCCTGGGCTACAGCCCGTTCACCCTGGCGTTGCTGTTCCTGCTCTACGAGGCGGCGGGGATCGGCGCCAATCTGATCGGCGGCTGGCTCGCGGTGCGCTTCGGCATCGCGCGCATGCTGGCGGTGGGTCTGGCCACGCAGATATTCGGCTTCCTGCTGCTCTCCGCCATGTCGCCGGATTGGGACGCGGCGCTGTCGGTGGCTTGGGTGGTGCTGGGGCAGGGGATTTGCGGCGTCGCCAAGGACTTGACGAAGACGGCGAGCAAATCCGCCATCAAGCTTACCGCGGGCGACGCATCCGGCCGCCTGTTCCGCTGGGTGGCCTTCTTCACCGGCAGCAAGAACGCGATGAAAGGCCTGGGCTTCTTTCTCGGAGGGCTGCTGCTGGAGGCGCTGGGCTTCCGCGGCGCGCTCTGGGCCATGGCCGCCATGCTGGGCGTGATACTGGTCGCGGTCGTGCTATCGCTGCCGCCTCTGATGGGGCGCGCGAAGGCGTCGAAATCCGCCAAGGAATTATTCGCCAGGAACCGCGGCGTAAACCTGCTGGCCGGCGCGCGCGTGTTCCTCTTCGGCGCGCGCGATGTCTGGTTCGTCGTCAGCCTGCCGGTGTTCCTCTACGCTTCGGGTTGGACCTTCACGATGGTGGGCGGCTTCCTCGCAGTCTGGACCATCGGCTACGGCGTCATCCAGGCTGCCGCGCCGGCCGTCATCCGCAAGAGTGCCGATGGGCTCTCATCGGAGGTGCCGGCGGCACGCTTCTGGTCGCTTGGGCTTGCCGTCATCCCGGCTGTCCTTGCGGTCCTGATCGTCGCCGGCGCGCCCAGGCCCGACATCATGGTACCGATCGGCTTGTGCCTGTTCGGCGTCGCCTTCGCGGTGAACTCCTCGGTCCATTCCTACCTCGTGCTGGCTTACGCCGGCAGCGAAAAGGCTGCGGAGGATGTGGGCTTTTACTACGCCGCCAACGCGGCCGGGCGCTTCGCCGGCACACTGCTTTCCGGCCTGCTCTATGCCTGGGCCGGTCTCACCGCCTGCCTGGTCGGCTCGGCCCTGATGCTTGCCATTTGCTGGCTCCTGACGCTTTCCTTGCCCACGCGCGAAACCGTAATCGCCAAAGCAGCCTGACGGGTTTTGCGGGACTGGCGCCAGAGCGAAGCGGTTGGTCGCGCGCAACCCCACGCTGCTGCACGCGGCCCAATCGGCCTGGACCACCAGCACGCCAAAACTGCGCCGCGCGCTGTTCGCGCCCGAGACGATGACCGGGTTTTCGACCGAAGCGGGACTGGGAGAACCCGATTGAATGCCCCGCAATCCGGGTAGATGGTTGGCGGCGCCGCGGAAAGCCTGTGATTGACGCGGCGCGCCCGCGAAAAAGATATACGCCGGTAGGTTACCGATCCGGCTTCACCGCGCGTTTACCCCTGAGACAATTCTTCATACGCGCCGTGCTCAACCCGTGGTGGCGATCCATCAGGTCACGATTTAAGCGGTGACAGGGCCGGTTACGGCAACCCATCGGGAGGTTTAATGATCGCGAAAGAGTTGATGTCGACCAATCTGGTCGTCGTGCCGCCTGAAATGCCAGTGACGGCTTTGGCCGAATTGCTGGCTGCACGCGGCATTTCGGCAGTGCCTGTGGTGGATGCGCAGGGCGTCCCGCTGGGCATCGTCACCGAGGGTGATCTGATTCGCCGCCTGGCGGACGAGCCGCCCGGCCCATTTGCATGGTTCCTGCAAAGCTTTGGCGCGACCAAGCCTCTGATCCAGCGCTTCGCCAAGGCGCATGGTGCCTGCGCGCGGGATGTGATGTCCGCCGCCTTGGTCACCGTCACGGAAGGAGAATCAGCCGAGCGGATTGCCCGGCTGATGGAGACGCATGGCATTCGCCGTGTCCCGGTCCTCAAAGACGGGCGCTTGGTCGGGATCGTCAGCCGCGCGGACCTGTTGCGGGCCATCCTCCGCGCGCCCGCTGAGACCGGCACTCAGACCGATGACGGCGTCATCCTTCGTGCCTTGATTTCCGCGATGCGCGAACAGGCATGGGTAGACATCTACTGGGTGTATCCCGAGGTCTCAGGCGGTGCGGTCACCCTCTACGGCTTTGCCCGGTCCGATGCGATGCGGGAAGGCCTGATGGTTCTGGCGCGGGGCGTTCCCGGCGTGACGGTTGTTCACGACCGGCTGGAGCCCATGCCGTTGATCCTGCGTGGCCTCCTTTAGCAGGATGTCCATCCGGCACCCTCGCTGGTGAACGAAGTGGCGCTCACCGAAATTGAGAGGGGTGAGCCACGGACTGTACCCAGCTGGCACGCGCAGTCCGCCGAGCAGGTGGCGGCCGCGTTGAACACCGACCTGAACCGCGGCCTGGGTGGCGCGGACGCGGCCGCGCGGCTCTCACGCTACGGCCCCAATGCGCTGCCACAGGCTCGCCAAGGCTCGATCCTTGCCTTGCTCGGCCGGCAGTTCGCCAACCTCATGGTCGGCCTGCTGGTGGCGGCCGCGGGCGTGGCGCTCGCACTTGGTGATGTGGCGGAAGCACTGGCCATCCTGGTGGTGATCCTGTTGAACGCCGCCATCGGCTTCGCGACCGAATGGAAGGCGGCGAGCGCACTGGCCGCCCTGCGCAGCCAGTCGATCGCCACCGCCCACGTGCTGCGCGAAGGTGAAGCGCACGAGATCCCCGCGCAGGAGCTTGTGCCGGGTGACGTCGTTGTGCTAGCCGCCGGCGACCGCGTGCCGGCCGATGGTCGCGTTATCCAGGATGTGCAGTTGCAGCTGGATGAGGCGGCGCTGACTGGCGAATCCCTGCCCGTTCCGAAATCCGCCGCCACGCTGGCCGATGCGCAGATGGCGCTCGGCGACCAAAGCAACATGGTTCACATGGGGACGGCTGTCACCGATGGGCGCGGCCATTGCATCGTAACCGCCACTGGTGCGCAGACCGAAATGGGCCGGATCGGCACGCTGATCGAGGGCGTGGCGGCGCATGGCACGCCGCTGGAAGCCAAGCTCGCCGAACTCAGCCGCGCCTTGCTCGTCATCGTGCTCGTGCTGTGCGTCGTCATCGTCATGATCGGATGGCTACGCGGCAATGAGCTTTTGTTTATGGTGGAAGTCGGCATTTCACTAGCGATCGCCGCGGTACCCGAAGGGCTCCTCGCGGTTACCACCATGACGCTGGCGGTGGGCATGCAGCGCATGGCCCGCATGGGCGCCCTGGTACGCCAGCTCCCGGCGGTCGAGGCGCTGGGCTCGACGACCGTGATCTGCACCGACAAAACGGGGACGTTGACGCGCAACGAGATGACCGTGCGTGCGCTAACCCTGGGCGAACTGCGCGTGGATGTGACCGGTACCGGTTATGTCGCGAAGGGTCTGTTCCAGGTCGATGGGCGCGATATCGAGGTGGAGCCGCTGAGCCTGGCCTTGCGCATCGGCGCCTTGTGCAACGACGCGAAGATCGACCGCGGCGGCGATGCCGTCAGTATCCTGGGCGATCCCACCGAAGCGGCATTGATCATTGCCGCCGAGAAGGCAGGTCTCGATAGCGACACGCTGCACGCTGAATATCCGCGCATCCGCGAACTGCCCTTCAGCAGCGAGACCATGCTGATGGTGACGGTGCACACCACGCCCGGCAGCGGCACCGTGGCCTATGCGAAGGGCGCGCCGGGCAGTGTGCTGGCCGCCTGCACTGCGGTGCTGGGACCTGACGGCGAGACTGCCATGACCGAGGAGGCGATGCGGCAGGCACGCGCTACGAACGAGGCGTTGGCGGGCGGCGCGCTGCGCGTGCTGGGGTTGGCTTTTCGCGATCTGCCCGATGGGTTCGAGGATGCCGATCTGACCCGCGGCCTGACTTTCGTGGGCTTCGTCGGCATGATCGATCCACTGCGCGACGAGGTGATCGCCAGCATCGCCCACTGCCGCGAGGCTGGCCTGCGCGTGGTCATGATCACCGGCGACCAGCTTGCCACGGCCGCCGAGATCGGGCGCCAACTTGGGCTCCACATCGACCGGCAGGGCAAGCCGTTACAGGCCGTGCATGGCAGTGCGCTGGCCAACCTCGATGACGCTGGTTGGATGAAGTTGGCGAACGAGACCGCGGTGTTCGCCCGTGTCTCGCCCGAGAACAAGCTACGGATCGTCGAGGCGCTGCAGCGCAGCGGCGAGGTGGTGGCGATGACCGGCGACGGGGTGAACGATGCGCCGGCGTTACGCCAGGCCGACATCGGCATTGCCATGGGCATCCGCGGCACCGAGGTCGCCAAGGGTGCATCGGCCATGGTCATCACCGACGATAATTTCGCGACCATCGTCTCGGCGGTCGAGCAGGGAAGGGTGATCGTCCACAATATCCTGCGCTTCATCCATTACCTGTTCTCCTGCAACTTCGCGGAGATCGTAACCGTCGGCGCCGCCATCCTGCTTGGCTGGCCACTGCCGCTGGGGGTCATGCAGATCCTATGGCTGAACCTCGTCACCGACATCTTCCCGGCGATGGCCCTGGCGCTGGAACCCTCTGCGCCGGATGTCATGCGCCGCCCACCGCGCGATCCGGCCGAACCGCTGATGACCCCTGCCTTTGGCTGGCTCATCGTCTGGCAGGGTGCCTTGATTGCCGGCTGCACACTCGCGGCATTCGCGGTGGGGATGCGCTGGTATGGGACGGAGGGCGAAGGGCTGCGCCACGCTGTTACCATTGCATTCATGACCCTGGCCATGGCGCAGGTGTTGCACGCCTTCAGCGCGCGGTCTCGTACCCGCTCGGCGTTGACATCGCGGCTGTTCACGAATGGCTGGCTCTGGGGCGCTACCGGCATCTGCATGGCCCTGCAGGTCGCCGCAGTCGAGGTGCCGCTGCTGCGCGAGGTGCTGAAGACGGTTGCACTATCTTGGAGCGATTGGGGCGTGGTGATGGCGGGGGCAGTAACGCCGGTCTTTGTAGTTGAATTTGTAAAAGCTCTGAGCGGATGGCGATCCCGCAGAAGCCCGATCTCAACAGGCGCGGCAGGGGGCTGACCCAAATCCTCATGGCCAGCGCTCGGCCGGGCTCGCCCGGGTCGGCGTGGCAGTCGCCAGTTGCCGAAGATTGACGATGGTGTGACCCCGGCGGTCAGTGCTTCGCCTTCCAGGGTCCCTCACTTCTTCAACGAAGACCCTCACACTGGCAGCGCTTCTCCAACATGTCGCTGACCGCCAGACTTCGCGCCGAAGCAATTCCGTTCGCCGTCATCTCAGGCCCGTTCTTATCCGTGATTGTCTGGCGGGGAATACGCCAGTCATGGCGTGGTCCGGCCGCTATGGAGGGCGACGCACCCGCTCCGCCCAGCCCCGCGAGCCAAGGGCAATCGAGGCCTTTGACACCGCGTTCAGGCGCATCTCACGCATCGCATAGCGTGGGCCGTCGGGCATATAAAGCCGCTCATGCCCCAACAGGTTCGAGCCATCGAAGATCTCGTGCAGCTGCCAGCTTGCCGGTTCGAGACCACGGGTCGGGCGCATCACAAGGTTTCCGTCGACCTGCCGTGATAGTGCTCCCGAGGGAGTACCGCAGAGCAACCAGGCACCTCAAACGGCGTTGATCCTCTGCACCCTACTGGTGCGGGAGCAATGCAACGGTGCTCCGCCAGCTGATCAGGCCAACACCTTCGACGATCTGGAACGACCAGGATCCCGTCCGCGCCGAAATCTTCGGATTGGAGCGCCTGGAAATGCATGGCCGAAGCCTGGCCGCGGACCAGCCCGTGACAACCAGCAAAGGACGCGGCGATCCGCTGGGCAAGCGTCTCGCCGCAAATGCGGAGAGTTTGCTCGAAAGTTACGGAGGCATGGTGGATGCGGTTGAGGAGTCGCGTCCCATCACTCCGGCTGCCGAATGGCTGATCGATAACTTTCACGTGGTCGAACGGCAAGTTCGTGCCGTGCGCCTGCACCTGCCCCCCAGTTTTTACCGGCAGCTGCCTAAACTCGTCAGTGGCCCCTTCGCAGGCTATCCGCGGGTTTTCGGCGTTGCCTGGGCTTATGTCGCGCACACCGACAGCAGCTTTAACCCGGGGATGTTCTCCAGCTTCCTGCGTGCCTACCAAACAGTGCAGCCGCTCACCATCGGCGAGTTGTGGGCCAGCTCGATCACGCTTCGCATTGTGCTGATCGAAAATCTGCGCCGCCTCGCGCAACGGATGCATAGCAATTATCTGGCCGAACAGAGCGCCGATCGTATCGCCGACAGGCTGCTGGGCGCTGACGGCGAGGCTGGTGAGGATGTCGAAACGGCGTTTGCGGGCCTGTCGATTGGCCCGTTAGACGATGCGTTCGCGGTGCAGCTCGTGCATCGCCTGCGCGATCAGGATCCGTCGGTCACGCCCGCACTGGCCTGGCTCGACCGGCGCCTGGAAATGGAGGGCCGCACTGCCGACGCTGTGGTGCAGGAGCTGCACCACAGCGAGGGCGCCGCCAATGTCACGGTGCGCAACATCATCACCAGCCTGCGGCTGATCGCCGACGTGGACTGGAACGAGATGTTCGAAAGCGTCAGCCTTGTCGATGAAGTCCTTGCCGCCGGCAGCGAGTTCGCGACGATGGATTTCCCTACGCGCAATCTCTACCGCAGCGCGATCGAGGAGCTGGCGGCACGTTCGAACTGCAGCGAGCTCGACATCGCGCTCAACGCTGTGGCCGCCGCCCAGCGTGCGCAGGATGACCCACGCAAATCCGATCCTGGCTATCATCTGCTGTCTGGCGGGCGACATGATTTCGAAATCGAGATCGGCTTTCGCCCGCCATTTCGCGCCTGGCCAGCCCGACTGAATCGTGCCGTCGGCATCGGTGGATATGCGGGCGCAGTCATCTGCACGACGCTGCTGGTGCTGGCGATTCCGCTTTTCTCGATGGGCGCTGCAGGGCTTGGTTGGGGTTGGTTGGGGTTCCTGGCGGTGCTCGGCATCATCTCGGCGCAAGATCTGGCCGTGTCCCTGGTCAACCGCGCGGTCACCACCGGCTTCGGCGCCAGGCTGTTGCCCGGGCTCGACCTGTCAGCCGGCGTGCCGCCTGAATTTCGGACGATGGTCGCGGTGCCGACCCTGCTGACGTCCATCAGCGCCATCGCGGAGCAGGTTGAACAGCTGGAAGTGCATTACCTGACGAGCCCAGCCGGCTGCGTCCATTTCGCCCTGCTGACCGATTGGACGGACGCACTGAGCGAACATGCGCCCGATGACGAAGCCCTGCTGACGGCTGCCGCGGCGGGCATGGCCGAGCTGAACCGGCGCGTGGGCCCCGGCCCAGATGGCGACCGCTTCTTCCTGTTTCATCGCCGACGGGTCTGGAACGCCGGCGAGGCACGCTGGATGGGCTGGGAGCGAAAACGTGGCAAGTTGCATGAACTGAACCGCCTGCTGCGCGGTGCCCTCGACACCAACTACATTGCGACCGGCGGCCTGGCGCCGCGCCCGCCCGCCGGTGTTCGCTACGTCATCACGCTCGACTCCGATACGAGGCTGCCGCGAGACACGGTGTGCCGGCTCATCGGCAAGATGGCGCATCCGCTCAACCGCCCACGCATGGACGCCGCGGCGGGTCGTGTGGTCGAGGGTTATGCCGTGCTGCAGCCGCGGGTAACGCCGTCGCAGCCCATCGGCACCGAGGGTTCGGTGTTCCAGCGCATCTTCTCCAGCCTGAGCGGCATAGACCCCTACGCGCTGGCGGTGTCCGACGTGTACCAGGATCTGTTCGGCGAGGGCTCCTACAACGGCAAGGGCATTTATGATGTTGATGCGTTCGAGGCATCGCTCGCTGGCCGGGTACCCGACTCCACACTGTTAAGCCACGATCTGTTCGAGGGGGTGTATGCCCGCTCGGGTCTTGCTTCCGATGTCGAGGTCGTCGAGGAATTTCCGTCTCGATACGATGTGGGCGCGCAGCGTCACCATCGCTGGGCCCGCGGCGACTGGCAGTTGCTGCCCTGGATTCTGGGCCGCAAAGCGTTGGGTGCGGCCCGCGATCGCGGTTCCATGCCGTCGATTGGCCGTTGGAAGATGCTTGAAAATCTTCGGCGGTCGCTATCTGCACCTGCGGCGGTCCTGGCACTTCTCGTCGGCTGGATGCTGCCGCTGCCGGAAGCCGCGCTGGTCTGGACGCTGTTCGTCCTGGCGACCATTGTGCTGCCCACGCTGGTGCCGGTAATCGCCGCAATCGCACCGTGGCGGCCCGGCGTGACCCTGGCCAGCCATGGGCGGGCTTTGGCCTATGACCTGCGTACAGCGCTGGCGCTGTCGGGCCTGCTCGTCACCTTCCTGGCGCACCAGGCCTGGCTGATGGGAGATGCGATATCGCGCACCCTGTGGCGGCTCTTCGCCTCGCACCGGCATCTGCTGCAATGGGTGCCCGCCGCGCAGGCGACGCGCAGTCGCCGGCCCGGCCTGGGAGGGTCCTTCCGCTCGATGAGCGGCGGGCTGGTGATTGGCGCGTTGGCTGGCTTGCTGGCCCTGCTTTCCGATCAGTGGTGGCTGGCTGCACCATTCGCGCTCCTGTGGATCGCATCACCCGCCGTGGCACGCTGGGCCAGTTCGGCGCCGCGCTCGGCGGCCCGGCTGGCGATCTCGCCAGAGGAAAGACATGCACTGAGGCTTACCGCGCGGCGCACCTGGCGCTTCTTCGAGACGTTCGTAACCGCCGCCGACCACCTGCTGCCGCCCGATAATTTCCAGGAGGACCCGGCACCGGTATTGGCCCGCCGTACTTCGCCCACGAACCTTGGTCTCTATTTGCTTTCGACGGTCAGCGCACGCGATTTTGGCTGGATTGGGACACTCGATGCCGTCGAGCGGTTGGAAGGCACCCTGGCGACCATGGCAGGGATGGAGCGCTATCGCGGCCATTTCTACAACTGGTACGACACCGGCAGCCTGCGCCCGCTGGACCCGAAATACATCTCCTCCGTCGATAGCGGGAACCTGGCCGGGCACCTCATTGCCCTGGCCAACGCCTGCCGCGAATTCACGCACGCGGCGCCCCTGCCACTGACCGGTATCGCCGATGCGATCGACCTCGCGCGCGGGGAGGCCGCACTTCTGAACGATGGCCAGCGAACGGCAACAACCACCTGGCGGCAGCTCGACGGCGCGCTCGCGGCGCTCGGGGTCGCGGTCGCGGCGCAGCCGATTGCAGACCTTGCCGCCCAGGCCGACGTGATGGCCGAGATCGCGCAGGCCCTGGCCTTCGAGCGCGGCCATGGCGCAGGCGAAGACCTGCAATTCTGGGTCCAAGCCTGCCAGCACACGATCCGCAGCCATCGGCGTGACCACGAGCTGGACGCCGAGGCCCGGGCAGCGCTGGGCGTGCGGTTGGCAACACTCGAAGACACTGCACGCGCCATGGCCATGGCCACGGAGTTCGGCTTCCTGCTCGACCACGACCGCACGTTGCTTTCGATTGGCTATCGAGTGCCCGAATCCACGCTGGATTCAAGCTGCTACGACCTGCTGGCTTCCGAGGCGCGGCTCGCCAGCTTCCTGGCCGTCGCCAAGGGCGATGTGCCGGCGCGGCACTGGTTCAGGTTGGGGCGTGCCATGGTTCCGGTCGGCCACGGCGCGGCGCTGGTGTCGTGGTCTGGCTCGATGTTCGAATATTTGATGCCATCCCTGGTGATGCGCGCACCGAATGGCAGCCTGCTGGAAAAGACCAACCGCCTGGCGGTCCGCCGCCAAATCGAGCATGCGGCGGCGCTGCAAATCCCGTGGGGCATTTCAGAATCCGCTTACAACGCGCGTGACCTGGAACTGACCTATCAATACTCCAATTTCGGCGTCCCCAGCCTTGGGCTGAAGCGGGGCCTGAGCGAGAATAGCGTCATCGCGCCCTATGCCACGGCGCTGGGGGCGATGGTCGATCCGACCGCGGCTTGTGCCAACCTGGCGCAGCTGACGAAGACTGGTGCGCGCGGCCGCTACGGCTTCTACGAAGCGATCGACTACACCCGCGCCCGGCTGCCCAGGGGGGCCGGCAATGCGGTCGTCCGCGCCTACATGGCGCATCATCAGGGGATGACCATTGTGGCGCTGGCCACGGCGCTCGACGGCGGCGCCATGCGGCGGCGCTTCCATGCCGAGCCGATGGTGCAGGCGACTGAATTGCTACTGCAGGAACGGATGCCGCGCGAGGTTGCGATCGTTCGGCCCTTCGCGGTGGAAGTAAAATCGGGCGATCGCACCCCCGAGGAGGATCGGTCGGGCGCCCGCAAATTCACCATGGCGCAGCAGGGCACGCCGGCTACCCATGTGATGTCGAACGGCCGCTTCTCGACGATGCTGACCGCCTCGGGCTCCGGCTACACCCGCTGGGGCAACATTGCGGTAAGCCGCTGGCGCGAGGATGCGACCTGCGACGATTTTGGCTCCTACACCTATCTGCGGGATGTGCGGTCGGGCCGGGTCTGGTCGGCTGGAGCACAGCCCACGGGTGCGAAACCCGATAACTACGGCGTCATCTTTCATGAGGACCGCGCCGAATTTACCCGCAGCGACGGCACGCTGACCACCACGTTGGAAGTGATCGTCTCGGCTGAAAGCGATGCCGAGGTCAGGCGCGTTTCGGTGTCCAACACTGGCGCCTTCATGCGCGAGATCGAGGTTACCTCCTATGCCGAGCTGTCGCTGGCGCGGCAGGCCGATGACATCGCCCATCCGGCCTTCTCAAAGCTGTTCGTTGAGACTGATTATCTGCCTGAACTGGGTGCCTTACTGGCGACGCGCCGCAAGCGCGGGCCGGATGATCCCGGCATTTGGGCTGCGCATCTGAGCATCGTGGAAGGCGAGGCGGATGCGGTGCCGCAGTTCGAAACCGACCGTGCCCGCTTCCTGGGGCGCGGTCATGACGCGCGCAGCCCTGCCGCCATGGCCGGCGGTGGCCGCCTGTCAGGCACGGTGGGCACGGTGCTCGACCCCATTTTCGCCTTGCGCCGGCGCATCCGTGTACCGCCCGGCTCGGCCGTACGCGTAGCTTTCTGGACGGTAGTGGCGCCGACGCGCGAGGCGCTGCTGGACGCCGTGGACAAGCATCGTGACGCCGGCGCGTTTTCGCGGGCCGCGACGCTGGCCTGGACGCGGGCGCAGGTGCAGCTGCACCACCTGGGTATTTCGCTCGGGACGGCGGCCTTGTTCCAGCGGCTGGCGGGCCATCTGGTGTATTCGGCGCCCACCATGCGCGCCAGCTCCGACATCATCTGTCGCGGCGGCGGCAATCAGTCCGGGCTTTGGCCGCAAGGTATCTCAGGCGATCTGCCAATCGTGCTGCTTCGGATCGACGAGACCGACCACCTTAGCGTAGCGCGGGAGTTGATGCGGGCCTTCGAGTATTGGCGGGCGAAGCAGCTCGCCGTTGACATCGTTTTCCTGAACGACCGGCAGTCCTCCTACATCCAGGATTTGCAGGAGGCGTTGGAGGGGCTGGTCCGTACCAGCCGCGTGCAGCAGGGCGGTGACCCTCGGCTGGGCCGGGTTTATGTCCTGCGGGCCGACCTGATTTCGGTAGAGGCGCGGGCTTTGCTCAGCGCCGCGGCACGGGTCGTGCTGGTGGCGCGGCGCGGCAGCCTGGCGGACCAGATGGGCAGAAGCGCACCGGCAGCACGGGCGACCACGCTCCCTGTGCCGGTGCTCTCTGCCCTGACGCGTCGCGCGGCGGTGCCGCCCGTCCCCCCGCCGCCGACGCTGGAGCTGTTCAACGGGCTCGGCGGTTTTGACAAGGATGGCCGCGAATACGTGACCATCCTCGGCCCTGGCCAGTCGACCCCGGCGCCTTGGATCAATGTTGTGGCCAATCCGCATTTCGGCTTTCACGTGCCGACTGAGGGCGGCGGCTTCACCTGGGCGGCGAATAGCCGCGAGAATCAGATTACACCATGGTCGAACGACCCCGTCTCGGACCGCCCGGGCGAAGCGTTTTACCTGCGCGACGAGGAGAGCGGCGCGGTCTGGACGCCAACCGCGCTGCCGATCCGGGACGAGGCGCTGACCTATCTGGCAAGGCACGGTCGGGGCTACAGCCGCTTCGAACACGAGGCTCACGGCATCCGGGCAGAGCTGACGCAATCCGTGCCGCTCAGCGACAGCATCAAGATCTCGCGGCTGCTCCTGACCAACCGCTCCGCGAGGCCCCGGCAGTTGAGCGTCACGGCCTATGTCGAATGGGTGCTGGGCCCTTCGCGGTCGGCGACGCTGCCCTTCATCACCACCGCCATCGATCCACAGACGGGCGCGATGTTCGCGCGCAATCCGTGGAACATCCCCTTCGGTTCACGCATCGCCTTCCTCGACCTGCGGGGCGGGCAGACCGACTGGACCGGCGATCGGCGGGAGTTCATCGGCCGCAATGGCTCCCTGGCGGACCCGGCCGCCGTGGCCAGCGGGGCGCCGCTGTCGAACACTGTCGGCGGCGGGTTTGACCCCTGCGGGGCGATGCGCAGGCGGGTCACGCTGCCGGCGCACGGCAGCGTCGAGATTGTCTGTTTCCTGGGCCAGGCGACCGACGCCCATGCGGCGCGCGAGCTGGTGACGCGATACCGCGGCGCGGACCTCGATGCGGTGGCGGAGAGCGTGGCGGTGCATTGGGACAATGTGCTGGGCCGCATCCAGGTTCGCACGCCGGACCGGCCGATGGACATCATGCTGAATGGCTGGCTGCTGTATCAGGCGCTGGCCTGTCGTGTCTGGGCGCGGGCCGGCTTCTACCAGGCCAGCGGCGCCTACGGCTTCCGCGACCAGTTGCAGGACGGCATGGCGCTGGTTACCTCGCGCCCCATCGAGACCCGCGAGCATCTCCTGCGCGCGGCGTCGCGTCAGTTCGTCGAGGGCGACGTGCAGCATTGGTGGCTGCCACATTCGGGGCAGGGCGTGCGCACCCGTATTTCCGACGACCGCGGCTGGCTGGCGTTGGCGGTGGACCACTACGTCACCGCCACTGGCGATACCGCGATCCTCGATGAGCAGGTGCCGTTCCTGGAAGCCGCGGCGCTTGCGGCCGGCGAGCATGAGCGCTTCTTTCAGCCCGAGGCGAGCGAGACGACGGGCACCCTATTCGAACATTGCGCCCGCGCACTCGATCAAAGCATGGCGGTCGGTAGCCATGGTCTGCCGCTGATGGGCACCGGCGACTGGAACGACGGGATGAACCGGGTCGGCGAACAGGGCCTGGGCGAAAGCGTCTGGCTGGGCTGGATGCTGCACAGCGCCTTCACCGTCTTCGCCCGGCGGGCGGAAGTACGCGATGACGTGGCCCACGCCGCGGCGTGGCGCGCCCATGCGGCCAATTTGCAGGCCGCACTCGAGCGCGAGGCCTGGGACGGCGATTGGTATCGGCGCGGCTTCTATGATGACGGAACGCCGCTCGGTACCGCCTCTGCCGTGGAATGCAGGATCGATTCCATCGCCCAATCCTGGGCGGTGTTGTCGGGCGCGGCCGATCCGATACGCGCTGCCCACGCCATGGCTTCGGCCGAGCGCGAACTGGTGCGGCCCAAGGAACGGCTGGCACTGCTGTTCACGCCGCCTTTTGGCAAGACTGAACGAGACCCGGGCTACATCAAGGCGTACCCGCCCGGCGTGCGGGAGAATGGCGGGCAGTACACCCATGCCGGCCTGTGGCTGGTCATGGCCTTCGCCGCACTCGGCGAAGGTGGAAAGGCGAGCCGGCTGTTCGCGATGCTGAACCCGATCAACCATGCCCGGACGCGCTCCGACACGCACCGCTACAAGGTCGAGCCTTACGTCGTGGCGGCCGACGTGAGCGGCACGGAGCCCCATACTGGCCGTGGCGGTTGGAGCTGGTACACCGGCTCGTCGGGGTGGATGCAGCGGGCCGGGGTGGAGAGCATTCTGGGGCTTCGCGTGCAGGCCGACGTTTTGCTGTTCGACCCCTGCATTTCGGCTGCCTGGCCGAGCTTCGAGATGACGCTGCGCCATGGTGCGGCGCGCTACGAAATCCGCGTCGAAAACCCTGATGGCTTCGAGCGTGGCATCGCCCAGGCCACGCTCGATGGCACCCTACTGGCCGCCGGGCCGCTACGCCTGGCCCTGAAGGACGACGGCACGACGCACCGGCTGCTGGTACGGCTTGGGCCGCGCGCGCCACTGGCGGCCACCGTCGTATCGCCTGCCGTGGCCGGCGTTGGTGAAGCTTGACCAGTTCCACCGCCGCAGTCAGCGCTGGCGACGCGGCCGCCACCACTCCCAAGTCGGCGAGACGGCACGGTGGTTTCGCCCGTCGTGTCCTGCCAGCGCAGCATGATGACATCCGCTAGGCGGGGTGGCCTCCCGCCCCAAGCCGCCGAAGCAGTGCGGCACGGTTCGCGCGGCTTGCTGCTTTTGCGGATCGTGCGCTCGGCTAAAGCCACGCTTTCGTGGGAAAAGGTCGATCTTCACCGGCCTGTCGACGTCCATTTATTCCCATGGCTGCGTGCGCCACACCAGTGGTGCTGTGCGCCGGCCTTCCACCCAAAATCGCTGCCTCACTGCTGGTGACAGTCGGCACGTTCGAGGAAAAAGTACTCCGGTGCTTGGCCATTTGCCGCCTGCCTCCTGCCAGACGCAATACAGGATCGGCCAGCCCCGCCTCGTGCAACCTTTGTCACAATGCGACACGCAACGCCGAAAGCGGCCTCGCGTTGCGGTGATGCGGAAGTTGGGGTCGGGCGACCGCTGTAAACGCAGCGCAGGAGCGCGAAATTGCCAAGAATCCTGACCAGACTTCGATGGCCCGCGGACGAAAAGGGATTTTTTGCTCAAGATCAATGCGTAAGTTCGCAAAAATCTTAAACTCACACGCTACTTGGACGCGCGCCATCTCTGGCTCATCCGACCAAGTGACTGACAGCAAAAAGGGGAAATCATGAAAAAACTCAGCACTTTCACAAACGCGGCTTTCCTGGCGTGCGGGATAGCGGGGACCGCGCTCGCGCAGGCACCGGCCCCGACGGGAGGACCAGCCGATCCCCACCATCCCGCCGCTCCCGCCAGCGCCCCGCAGCAGATGGCGCCAGTTCAGCAGGGCATGCCAGTCCCTGGCACAGCCAGTCCGGGTACCGGCATGATGGGCGGCGACATGGGCCGCATGATGCAGCAGATGATGCAGAGCCGGATGGCGGCTGCGTCGGTGCAGCCCTTTCGCCGGATCGAGGGGCAGCTGGCCTATTTCCGAGCTGAGCTAAGGATCACGGACGCCCAACTTCCCCCATGGAACGCCTTTGCAGAGGCTGTTCGCGCCCAGAGCGACAAGCTTCGCCAGGCAACCCAGCAGGCCATGGGCGGCACCACCGGACCCGGCGCCGCACCACAGCAGATGGAGCGGCGCATCGCACTGTTAACTGCCGGCCTGGAAGCAATGCGTGCGATCAGTGCGACCGCGGCACCGTTTTATGCGGCCCTTTCGGAAGAGCAGCGCCGCACCGCTGATGAGCTGATGGCCGACCACCTCCGTGGCATGCGGATGGGGATGCCGTGACATCGAACATACCGGCACGGTGAGTACTGAGGGCGCGACATGCTGGTGGCGCACACGCGCGGGAACTGTCGCAACAGGCTTCGCGCTGGTGGTGACGGTCTACATCCTGCCCTACGGCATTCTGTTGCTGTGCCGCCTGACGCATCTGATCATGCATCACGACCATGGGGACGCCGTTCCGCACGCCTCCCGCAGCTCCACGGGCTGAACGTGGCATGATGGAGCGCCCGCTTTTGAGATGGCGGCTGCCGGTACGCGCCATGCTGCTGTTTGTTGCGGCCAACCTGCTTTGGGAAACTGCGCAGATGCCGCTCTACACCCTGTGGCGGAACGGCAGCCCGGGCGAAATCGCCTTTGCGGTGCTCCACTGCACGGTTGGCGATGGCCTGATTGCCGCCGCCTCGTTCACGCTCGCAATCGTGCTAACCAGGGGGTGGTACTGGCCCGAGCGCGGCTTTCGGCGCGTGCTCGTCGCCACCACCCTGTTCGGTCTCGCCTACACAATCTTCAGCGAATGGCTGAACGTCGAATGGCGCGGCACCTGGGCCTATGCCGATGCGATGCCGCTGCTGCCGATCATCGGCACGGGGCTTTCACCGGTGCTGCAATGGCTTCTTCTGCCACCGCTCAGCCTTCTGGCGGCGCGAAACATGGTGGACCGCCACAACCCGATCGGAGTACCGCCATGAGCGTCGCTGACACCCATCACGACCACGCGGCCGAAAGCAATCCAGCACTGGTCCTGGACCCGGTTTGCGGCATGAAGGTCGATCCGGCGAAGACCGCTCATCATGCGGAACACGACAGCCGACTTTATCATTTTTGCTCAGCCGGGTGCCGAACGAAGTTCATTGCGACCCCAGGTAAGTATCTCCAGCCTCGCGCGACCTTGAAGGCGGAGCCGGTCGCTCCCGGCGTCATCTACACCTGCCCGATGCATCCGCAGATTCGTCAGCCTGGACCGGGAAGCTGCCCGATCTGTGGCATGGCGCTGGAGCCCGAAGTGCCCAGCGCGGTGGCAGGTCCGAACCCGGAGCTGATCGACTTTACCCGCCGGTTCTGGATTGGCCTGGTGCTGACCCTGCCGGTGTTTGCGCTGGAAATGGGCGGCCACCTCACCGGGATCATGCACCTGGTGGGAGGGCCGCGGGTCGGTAACTGGATTCAATTCGCGTTGGGCACGCCGGTCGTGCTCTGGGCGGGCTGGCCGTTCTTCGTCCGTGGTTGGCAGAGCCTGGTAAACCGTAGCCTGAACATGTTCACGTTGATCGCGCTCGGCACCGGCGTCGCCTGGGTATTCAGCGTTGTGGCTACGTTTGCGCCGGAGATTTTCCCTCCGGCCTTCCGCGCGCCGGATGGCTCTGTCGCTGTGTATTTTGAGGCGGCGGCAGTGATCGTCGTGCTGGTGCTGCTGGGCCAGTTACTGGAATTGCGGGCGCGCGAGCGTACGGGCGGCGCGATCCGCGCGCTGCTTGATCTGGCGCCGGTCATGGCGCGGCGTGTGGGTGCGGACGGCATGGAGGAGGAGGTACCGCTGGCCGCCATCGCGGTCGGCGACCGTCTGCGGGTGCGCCCCGGCGACAAGGTGCCACTGGATGGCGAGGTGTTGGAGGGCGCCTCGAATGTTGACGAGAGTATGGTGACGGGAGAATCACTGCCGCTGGCCAAGGCAACAGGCTCGAAGGTCATCGGTGGCACGCTGAACGGGCAGGGCGCTTTCATCATGCGGGCCGACCGCGTCGGCCAGGACACGGTGCTGGCGCAGATCGTGCGGATGGTGGCGGGCGCGCAGCGCTCCCGCGCGCCGATTCAGCGGCTGGCCGATCAGGTCGCCGGTTGGTTCGTGCCACTGGTCATGGCCGTGGCGGTTCTGGCCTTCACCGCCTGGGCTGTTTGGGGACCTGAGCCGCGCTTCGCCTTCGGACTGATCGCGGCGGTGACCGTGTTGATCATCGCCTGCCCTTGCGCCCTGGGGCTGGCGACGCCGATGTCCATTATGGTGGGCGTGGGCAGGGGCGCCCAGGCAGGCGTGCTGATCAAGAATGCTGAGGCGCTGGAGCGCATGGAACGGATCGACACGCTGGTTGTCGACAAGACCGGCACGCTGACCCAGGGGCGGCCGGAGGTGGTTGCCGTCATTGCCGCGGCGGGCACCGATGAGGCTGAGCTGGTGCGGCTGGCGGCAGGGCTGGAAAAGCCCAGTCAGCACCCGCTTGCCGAAGCCGTCGTCCGCGCGGCGCAACAGCGCAAGCTCGAAATCCCTGCCGTTGAAGGCTTTGACGCACCGATTGGCCGCGGCGTGACCGGCCGGGTGCAGGGCCGCGCCATCGCGGTGGGCAATGCGCTGCTGATGCAGGAAGGAAACGTCGACGTCAGCGCCCTCGACGCCGAGGCTGAGCGGCTGCGCGGCGAAGGCGCGACCGTGTTCTACGTAGCGATCGATGGGCGTGGGGCAGGGATTGTCGCCGTGGCGGATCCGGTAAAGGACAGCACCAAGCCTGCCCTCGCGGCGCTGGCTGCTGAGGGCATCCGGGTCGTCATGCTGACCGGCGACAATCGCACCACCGCTGATGCGGTAGCAAAACGGCTTGGCATTACGGAAGTGATTGCGGAGGTGCTGCCGGAGGCCAAGCAGCAGGTCATCGAAAAGCTGAAATCCGAGGGCCGACGGGTGGCCATGGCGGGTGATGGCGTGAACGATGCTCCTGCCCTGGCCGCGGCCGAGGTTGGTATTGCCATGGGTACTGGCACCGACGTCGCCATCGAGAGTGCGGGGGTTACGCTGCTGGGGGGGGACCTGATGGGCATTGTCCGGGCACGGCGCCTGTCACATGCGGTGATGAGTAACATCCGGCAGAACTTATTCTTCGCCTTCGCCTACAACGCTGTTGGCGTGCCGATCGCAGCCGGGGTGCTCTATCCGAATTTCGGTCTATTGTTGTCGCCAGTGATCGCAGCGGCGGCGATGGCGCTGTCCTCGGTGAGCGTCGTGGGTAATGCGCTCCGGCTTCGATCCGCGCGGATCGAATGAGAAAGCAGGACGCATGTTCAGCCCACTCGTCGATGGAGCCTGTCGCCATCTCTTTGTGGCGCAGATCTTGTTATCGCTTGGCACCGGGATCGCGACGTCGACCCTAGGCTAGGCGGGCCAGGTCAACCAGCGCCCGCGCTTGCGGGCCACGTCGAGCCGGTCTGGCTCGGCGGCGCGCAAGGTTTTGAAGCTCAGCCGGGCCCTATGCAGGCAACGCCAGACGGAATCGTGGCTGACACGGGTGCAGCACTCGGCCAGCTTGGCCCGCAGGCCGCGGACGGTCAGGTCGTTCGGCACTGCCGCCAGGGGGGCCAGCAGCCAGTACCGCCCTGGCAGCAGGACCCCTTGCCGCAGCAGACCCGCACAGTCCGAAGCGACAGAGCGGCGCCAGGGCGTAGCCCCGTGGCTGGTTCGAAAAAGCCAGTCCTCGCGCCGTGTCAGGCCAATGACGGTCCCGGCCAAGTGGAAAGGGACGGTTTGCCGCCCGGTCGGTGCTACAACAACACATCAATATGAAAGTGCAGCTTTTGATTGAACAGTATGGCTGGTCCGATGCGCTGCGGTTGGAGTTTGAGCCGCATGCCCGCGCGGGCTACCTCCCCGGGCGCATCATCGTCCAACAGCGCGAAGCGAATCTGGTGCTGACAGATGTCGGCAACCTGAGCGCCAAGCTGTCCGGGCGCCTGCGTCACGAGGCTCGGGAGGCGGGCCATCCGGCAGCCGGCGACTGGGTGGCTTTGTCTGCAAACGCCGGCGAAACTACAGCCATCATTCATGCCGTCCTGCCCCGCCGCACAGCCTTCGTGCGTCGGGCGGCGGACAGCGTGCAAACACTGCAGGTCATAGCCGCCAACATCGATGTCGTTTTCGTCGTCACCTCGATGAATGCGGACCTCAATCCGCGTCGGCTTGAGCGCTTCCTCGCGGCCGCCTGGCAGAGCGGTGCACGGCCTGTGGTGGTGCTGACCAAGGCCGATTTGTGCGAGCAACCCGAGGGCCCGGCCGCTGAGATAGCCATCCTGGCGGCGGGCTGTCCGGTGGTGGTTGTTTCGGCTCGTCAGGGCCTTGGGCTGGACGGCCTGCTGGGTCATATCAAGGCGGGCGAGACCTGCGTGTTGATCGGCTCCTCGGGCGTTGGGAAATCCACGCTGGTGAATGCCCTGCTGGGTGAGGAGCGGATGGCAACCCAGGACATCCGTGCATCGGATGCCCGGGGGCGTCACACCACCAGCCATCGTCAACTCATCCTGCTCCCTGGCGGAGGGCTGCTCCTCGACACGCCTGGCATCCGCGAGGTGGGCCTGATCGGCACTGATGCGGGTCTAAGCACGGTCTTCGACGACATCGAGCGCCTGGCCCAGAGTTGCAGGTTTCGCGACTGCGGGCACACCACCGAACCCGGCTGTGCGGTACGCGACGCGCTGGACCAAGGCGTGCTCGACGGCGAGCGCTGGGCGCATTTCCAGAAGCTAGGCCGGGAACTCGCGACGTTAGAGCTGACGAAGGACCGGACGGCGCAGGAGGTCGAACGCCGCCGCCTGGCTGCGCTGCAGAGAGCGTATCGGGCGACGAAGAAAGATCTGCGAGACCCTGGCTTTTAAGTCTGCCGGCAGTGAAGGGTTACGAGCCTGATTGGGCAGCCGAACCTGGTGGCTGAGAAGGAGTTTTTGGCCGAATTCTGAACCGATGTGGAGCAGGTGAAAGCTGCTTGATCCTGTGGAATCCGAGAGAGGTGCCGGCGTTCTTACTTCAGACGCGTGTTGTTCACCTGATCGCGTATCGAGAGCAGCTTGGTGGTCGCCGTCTCCCGCGCCTTTATGCTGGATCATTGCAGCTTCTCCTGCAGCATTGATCAAACACACGGCGTTTCCGCGTTCCGCCGCCTCTGACCTCAGGATCCTTCAGATGTCCAACGACGATTTTCCACACCGCTCAAGCTTCTCGACCGTGATGCTCAGCGCTGTCGTTGGCGTAGCTGCCATCCTCTGCGCCTTCATCGTCACCCCATTTCTCCCCGCGATCGTCTGGTCGTTCACCCTGGCGATCCTTTTTGCGCCCCTCGACACCTGGATGCGGAAAGTCCTACCCGGGCGAGGACTGGCTACTGCGGCAACCGTGGCTATCGTTGCCGGCATTGTTGTTGTGCCGGCCATCACTGTCGCCAGCCTTCTGCTCGACGAAGCAGCCAATAGTGCTCCACGGCTTAGACCGCTGTTCGATGCAGGAAACTGGACCCGGATAATCGACGGTTACCCACGCCTCGCTCCCGCCATCCACTCCGCCGTCGAACACCTCAACATCCCGGAGCTGCTTCAGGCCAGCACAGCTTGGCTTGCCCGGTGGAGCGGCTCTTTCGTACAGGGCTCTGTCTCAAGCTTGATCACCCTGCTTCTGACTTTCTATTTCTTGTTCTATGCCCTACGCGATCGTGACTTGGCGATTACTGCAATAGGTCGCGTGTTACCATTAACCGAGCCTGAGTATAATCGGCTGACGGTGCGCATCACCAACACCATATTTGCCTCAGTATATGGCACGGCCGCAGTAGCCGTGCTCCAGGGGGGGCTTGGTGGCGCCATGTTTTGGTGGCTCGATCTGCCTGCTCCGCTTTTCTGGGGCGTGTTGATGGGCATTCTCGGCGTCGTGCCGTTCCTGGGCGCATTCGTGATTTGGGCGCCAGCTGCGATTATTCTTGCCCTCAATGGGGATCTGCAATCCGCCATCCTGCTCACGGCCTGGGGTACCCTCGTCGTCGGGCTGGTCGACAATGTCCTCTATCCCATTTTAGTCGGTAAGCTCCTGATGCTGCACACGGTGCCATCGTTCATCGCCGTGGTCGGTGGCCTGCTTCTATTCGGCCCGTCGGGGATCATTTTGGGACCTCTTATTGTTGGTGGAGCCCAAACTTTTTTGGAAATTTGGCGGGCGCGAACGGTACATCCGAAGTAGCTGTTGCAGCATCAGATTGCAGTATGGCGAGCAGATCTTGGTTGAGGTGCTGGCGACCAGGTCGTGGGCGTGGCCAATCTAAGCCACATGCGTCACTACGCGCCGGTAGTTTTTATAGTATACATTAGAGTATAACCTTTGAAAAAACGGTAATTCCACTGGGCTCAGGATCCATTATATCAATTTCATTGAGCAGAACCCATGTGCCCAATTACGCAATGCGCTGGATATAATACGCCAAGGCGGATCGACGAGGCGGTTACAATAGTAGCATTAATGAGCTACAATATTTGTGCAATTCCAAAACACCCAGTTATCGCGCATGAACTTTCAAACGTTGTCCATTCCGCTCAGCTTCGGGCATCTGGGTGGTAGCGGCAGTAGGGCGATGTTGTGAGGCACGGCACGATAGCCACCGGTCCGCGCGTGGCGGAACACGTCTACAGCCACCGCCGGTAGGCCGGTGATGAGACTGGCGGTCCCCATGGTGCGGATATCCTGGCCTGCTGCCGGTTCGATGGACACCGAGTTTAGCTTGCCTGTGCCAGCGCCTCGAATGTCAACGCCGGCTGAAATCTGACCCACTATGGCGCTGGTCGCCGATTGAAACCTGACCCACCCACTTCTCGTCCCGGGGTGGGGCTAGCCCCACCCCGGGGCGGCGCCGCCCAGCGCACCTCCTTTGGCTTGGCAACCACGCCCGCGCGCCGCTTGTCCTTCAGCCGATAGCTTTCGCCGCTGATCTGCACGACGCTGGCATGGTGCAGCACCCGGCCCAGCATCGCCGCCGCCAGCACGGTCTCGCCGGCGAAGGCCTGGACCCAGCTCCCGAATGTCAGGTTCGAGGTCAGGATCATCGCGCCTTTCTCGTAGCGCCGCGCCACCACCTGAAAG
>JACMRO010000323.1 GCA_014376425.1 Rubritepida sp. | reverse complement strand
ATGGTCTTCGAAAGCCGCCCCAACGTGCTGGCCGATGCCGGCGCGCTGTGCCTGAAATCGGGCAACGCCGTCATCCTGCGCGGCGGGCGGGAGAGCGTGCGCTCGGTCGCCGCCATCCATGCAGCGATGCTGGACGGGCTGCACGCGGCCGGGCTGCCCGAAGCCGCCATCCAGGTGGCGCCGGATGCCGACCGCGCTTTCGTCGGCGCCATGTTGCGCGCGGCGGGGCTGATCGACCTGATCATCCCGCGTGGTGGCAAGGGCCTGGTGCAGCGGGTCCAGGCGGAAAGCCGGGTGCCGGTGCTGGCGCATGCCGAGGGGCTTTGCCACAGCTATGTCCACGCCGCCGCCGACCACGCGATGGCCCGCGCCATCCTGGCCAACGCCAAGATGCGCCGCACCGGCGTCTGCGGCAGCACCGAGACGTTGCTGGTGGGCGCAGCGATCACGCCTACGCTGCTGCCCGCGTTGGTGGCGGACCTCGCGGCACTGGGCTGCGGCTTCCGGGCCGATGCGCGCGCGCGGGCGGTGTGCCATGGCTTGCCGGCCGCGACGGATGACGATTTCCACACCGAATGGCTGGACAGTGTGTTGAACGTCGCCGTGGTGGACGGGGTGGACAGCGCGCTGGCGCACATCCGCCGCTTCGGCACCGAGCATACCGAGGCGATCATCACGCAGGACGAGGTCGCCGCGATGCAATTCCTGAACGGCCTGGGATCGGCCGTTGGGATGTGGAACGCCTCGACCCAGTTCTGCGATGGCGGCGAATTCGGCTTCGGCGCCGAAATCGGCATCGCCACCGGCCGGCTGCATGCCCGCGGGCCGGTCGGGCTGGAGCAGCTTTGCACCTATCGCTACCAGGTGATCGGGACCGGGCAGGTTCGGCCGTAAGGCTCTTGGCGGGGGTGGCGGCGCATGCGTAGCATCCTCCAACTCACCGGGAGGTCCACCATGCGTCGCCTGATCCTTGCCGCCACGCTGCTCGCCGGCCCGGCCCTGGCTGAATGCCCCAGCCAGGCCACCATGGAAACCTTCGCCCAGGGCCTTCTGGCCGGCCGGGCGCAGCCGGCCATCACCGGCATGACCAGCCTGGCCGATGGGCTGTGCGCGCAAAACCGCCTGGTACCGCTGCTGGCGGCGCATCTCGGCCGCCCCGTCGGCTACAAGGTCGGCCTGACAAACCCCACCGCGCAGCAGCGCTTCGGCACCAGCCATCCGGTCACCGGCATCATCTACGAAAGCACGCTGCGCACCGCCTCGGGCGGCGAGGTGCCGGCCAATTTCGGCGCTGTCCCCACGGTGGAGGCCGACCTGCTGGTGCGCGTCTCGTCGGAGGCGATCAACGATGCGCGCGGCCACATGGCGGTGCTGCGCAGCATCGACCAGCTCATCCCTTTCATCGAGATGCCCGACCTGGCGTTGAGCGGCGGCTTCGACGGGCCGAACCTGCTGGCGATCAACGTCGGCGCCCGCATGGGGGTCGTGGGCACCCCCATCCCGGTGGTGGTGAGCGAGGAATTCGCCGCGCGCCTGGGCACGATGAGCGTGACCCTGGGCAGCGACCTGCGCGAGATCGCTCGCGCGCCGGGCACCGCCCTGCTTGGCCACCCGCTGAACGTGCTGCCCTGGCTGGCGCAGGACCTGGCCAGCCGCGGCACCCGGCTGCGGGTCGGCGATATCGTGTCGCTGGGTGGCTTCTCGCCCGCCGCGCCGGTCGAGGCCGGGCGGACCTACACGGTACGCTATGAGGGGCTGGCGGCGGAACCGGTGGCGGTGAGCGTGCGCACGCGTTGAGCAATGCGCGCGGGGCCAAGCGGTTCGCGCCAGCGCGTGACATGCGGCGGGCCCGGATCGGCCTGCTGGGCGGCAGCTTCAACCCCGCCCATGGCGGCCATCTGCATGTGGCGCGGGTGGCACTGCGGGCACTGCGGCTGGATGGGGTGTGGCTGATGGTCTCGCCCGGCAATCCGCTGAAACCGCTCGTCGGCATGGCGCCCTTCGCGGATCGCCTGGCATCGGCCCGTGCGATCGCGCGGCCGCCCCGCATCGAGGCCAGCGATGTGGAGGCGCGGCTGGGCAGTCGGACCACCTGGCGCACGCTGGCACTGCTGCAAGGTCGCTTTCCCCGGGTCGAATTCGTGCTGATCATCGGTGCCGACAACCTGGTGCAACTGCCGCGCTGGAATCGTTGGCGGCGGCTGGCGGCCGGTACCCGGCTGGCGGTGTTGCCGCGGCCCGGCTTCACCCGCGCGGCGTTGCTGGGCCAGGCGGCGGCGGTGCTGCGGCGGCATCGCCGGCGGCCCGGCGCGATGTTCGCGCCCCAAATACCAAGGGGGGCCGGCCATCCGCCCTGGTGCCTGGTGCCGGCCCGCCTGAACGCGGCCTCGGCCACCGCCATCCGCGGAAGCAGTGGCGCGGCGGGCGCATTTCTGGCAGCAAGCGCTGAGAAAAGGAGCCGAGATGGCCCGTACCCCGAAGTCTGACACGCCCAAGCCCGCGGTTTCCACCCCGCGCCTGCCCGGAAAGGCCGCAGCCAAGCCGGTTTCCCCCCGCGCCGCGAAGGTTGGCGCCGGGGTGGAGAAGGCCGTGGTGGCTCCCGCCCCGCGACTGCCCGGCAAAGCCGCAGCCAAGCCGGTCTCCCTCCGCGCTGCGAAGGTGAGCGCCGGGGTGGAGAAGGCCGTGCTGGCTGCCACCCCGCGACTGCCCGACAAAGCCGCAGCCAAGCCGGTTTCTTCCCGCGCGGCGAAGGTTAGTGGCGGGGTGGAGAAGGCCGTGGTGGCTTCGGCCCCGCGACTGCCCGGCAAAGCCGCAGCCAAGCCGGTCTCCCTCCGCGCCGCGAAGGTGAGCGCCGGGGTGGAGAAGGCCGTGCTGGCTGCCACCGGGGCGGGCGCCAAGGCAGCCAGGGCCGTGTTGGGCGCCGGTACGAAGCTGGTGGGCAAGGTCGGCCAGGGGTTTGCTAAGGTCGTCGCTGCCGCGGGCCGCGCCAAGCCCGCCCCCCGCCGCCCGGCCGCGCCCGAAAAGCCGCAGCTCCGCACCGCGCT
>JACMRO010000322.1 GCA_014376425.1 Rubritepida sp. | reverse complement strand
CTCTTCGACCTTACCGGAAAGACCGCGCTGGTGACCGGCGCCTCCGGGCTGCTGGGCGGGCATTTCTGCCGCGTGCTGGCACAGGCCGGGGCGCGGGTGGTGCCGGCGGCACGGCGGATCGACGCCTTGGGCCCGAACGCACTGCACCTGGACGTAACCGACGAGGCTTCCATCGCAGAATGCCTCGACGCCGCCGGGCCGCTCGACATCCTGGTGAACAACGCCGGCGTGGCCATCACCCGGCCGCTGCTCGATCACACCGCTGCCGACTGGGATGCGGTGATGGGCGTCAATCTCCGCGGCGCCTTCCTGATGGGCGTAGCGGCAGCCAGGCGCATGCCGCGCGGCGGCTCCATCATCAACATCGCCTCGGTGCTGGGCGAGCGGATCATCCCCGGCGTCGCCGGCTACACCGCCGCGAAGGCCGGCCTGCTGCATCTCACGCGGCAGATGGCGGTGGAGCTGGCGCGCCAGTCCATCCGGGTCAACGCCATCGCGCCCGGCTACATCGCGTCCGACATCAACGCCGAATTCTTCGCAGGCCCCGCCGGCCAGGCCATGGTCAAGCGCATCCCGCAACGCCGGCTGGGCCAGCCGGAGGACCTGACCGGCGCGCTGCTGCTGCTGGCCAGCGACGCGGGGGCGCACATGACGGGCAGCACCATCACCGTCGATGGCGGCCATTCCATCGGCAGCCTGTAGCAGGCTGCTGAAGAACTGGCGGCTGAGGGTGGGCGAGGGACTTTTCGGGCAGGAAAGGCCGGGCCGCCGGCAGGATGCTGTTGCATCCTGGCAAGGGACGAACGAATCCTGCGCGGAAAGGCACCGCCCAGCCGACCCGTCCAGTTTTTCAGCAGCTTGCTGGGGCCTCATGCGCGGGCTTGACCCGGGCTTCCCCCAGGGGTGTAGAGATTGCCCGGTCGCGCCCGACCAGGACGCCAAGGGACACGCTCATGGACTTCTCGCTGCCCCCCGAACTGGACGCCATGCGCCAGCGCGTCCGCGCCTTCGTCCAGGACCGGCTGATCCCGCTCGAGGCTGACCGCGCCAGCTATGACGAGCACGAGAACATTGCCCCCGCATTGCTGCGCACTTTGCGCGCCGAAGCGAAAGTGGCCGGCCTGTGGGCGTTGCAAAGCAAGCGCGCGCGGGGCGGCGGCGAGCTGCCGTTCATCGGCATGGCCGCGTGCTACGAGGAGATGAACCGGTCCATCTTCGGCCCAGTGGTGTTCAACTCAGCGGCGCCGGACGACGGCAACATGATGGTGCTGGAAAAGGTGGCGACCGAGGCGCAGAAGACGCGTTGGCTGCAGCCGATCATCGACGGGACGGTGCAGTCCAGCTTCGCGATGACCGAGCCGGACGGCGCCGGTTCCGACCCCGGGCTCACCTATACGCGGGCCGAGCGTGCGGGCAACGACCGTTGGCGCATCCACGGCCGCAAGTGGTTCATCACCGGCGCCGGCGAGGCGACCCATTTCATCGTCATGGCACGCACGTCGGACGACCCGCGGAAGGGCCTCACCGCTTTCCTGTTCCACAAGGACAGCCCCGGCTGGCACATCGTCCGCCGCATACCGATCATGGGGCCGGAGGAGCATGGCGGGCATTGCGAACTGGCCTTCGACGGGTTGGAGATCCCCGACGAGGACGTGCTGATGGGCATCGGCGACGGGCTGAAGCTTACCCAGATCAGGCTGGGCCCCGCCCGCCTGACCCATTGCATGCGCTGGACCGGTATGGGCCGTCGGGCGCTGGAGATTGCCCTGGAGCACATCGAGACCCGCCAGAGCTTCGGCCACAAGCTGGCGGACCGCGAAAGCGTGCAGGGGCTGGTGGGCGAGGCCGCGATGCAGCTCGACATCTCGCGCCTGGTGACCATGCGGGCGGCCTGGAAGCTCGACCAGGGCGACTTCGCGCGGAAGGAGATCTCCATCGCCAAGATCGTCGCCGCCGACGCGCTGCACAAGGCGGCCGACACCGCGCTGCAACTGCTCGGCGCGAAGGGCTATTCCAAGGACACACCGGTGGAGTGGATGTATCGCTACGCCCGGCAAGCGCGGCTGGTGGATGGCGCGTCGGAGGTGCACCGGATGGTGCTGGCAAACTTCCTCCGGCGTGAGGCCGGCGGGTTTTTCGCCTGGTGAACGCGCTGGAGACATGGCTGTCGATCGCAGCCGCCGCCCCGGTGCGCGTGCTGTCGCAGACGCGGCTTTCCGGCGGTGCCATTCAACAGAACATAGCCCTGGAGGTCACGCGTGACGGCGCGCCCGAAGCCTGGGTGCTACGCACCGACAACGCGGCGACGCTGGCCGTCAGCCACGGCCGCGTCGAGGAGTTCGCTCTTTTGCAGGCGGCGCATGAGGCCGGGGTGGCGGTGGCCGAGCCCCTGTTCTGCTGCGCGGATGTCAGCGTCACCGGCGCGCCCTTCTTCGTCATGCGCCGGGTGGCGGGCAGCGCCGCGGGCCATGCCATCACCCGCGCCGCGGCGGCGCGCGGTGGCGACCCGGAACTGGCGGCGGATCATGGCCGGCAACTCGCGCGCATCCACCGCATGCGCGCGCCGGCCTGCCTGGGCGCGCCGCCCGCCGACAGCCTGGCGGGCTTCATCGCCGCCATGCGCGCCCGCCTGGACGCCGCCGGCACGCCGCGGCCACCGTTGGAATACGGCTTGCGGATGATGGAACGGCGCGGCGCCACCCCCCTGCCCCCGGTCGTCTGCCACAATGATTTCCGCACCGGAAACACCATGCAGCATGACCGCCGGATCACCGCCGTGCTGGACTGGGAGTTCGCGGGCTGGGGCGACCCGCATGAGGATCTTGGCTGGTTCACCGCCCGCTGCTGGCGTTTCGGCCAGGTGGCGCTCGAGGCCGGCGGCATTGGCCCGATGGATGCCTTCCTGGCTGGTTACGGCGCCGAGTCGGGCTGGCAACCGGACCCTGCACGGGTGCGGTTCTGGCAGCTTGGCGCCACCATCCGTTGGGCGGTGATCGCGGCCGATCAGGCGGCCCGCCACCTCTCTGGCCGCGAGCCCAGTCTGGAGCTGGCGCTGACCGGCCACATGGTCCCGGAGCTGGAGTGGGACGTGCTGGACCAGGCGGAGGCGCTGCATGGAGCAGCCTGACGCCCGAAACCTGTTAGAGACCGCCCGGGCACTGTTGCTCGACAGCCTGCTGCCAGCCCTGCCGGCGGAAAGGCGGCTGGAGGCGCGCATGGTCGCCAGCGCGATGGCTATCGCCGCCCGCGCGATCGGCGCGGCCCCCGCCAGGCCAGACGCCGCGCTGGCTGCCGCAATCCGCGCCGGCGCGCTCGATGACGACCTTTCACTAGCTGGACAGTTGCGCCTGGTGGCACGCGCCAGACTGGCCATCAGCAACCCACGTGCCTTGCCTGCCGCCGGGTCGTAGAAACGCAGAAGGCCCGGTGGATCACCAACGGGCCTTCACATCGCGCGTGCCCTTCAGGCGCGCCGCGTTACCAGGGAGCAGTCTCCACAAAAGTCTCGACGCTCACCAGGGCCGCGCGGGCCATCGGGGACATCAGGCAATGAGACACTGGATCACCTCCTTTCAGCATGTTGAGAGACTGAAATGGGTGGTGCACGCCGCCGTGCAAGCCATGACCCGGCGTGTCGGCAAGAAATTGCCTGCGCGGCGTCGGCCTCAGACCTTCTCGACCTGATTGTATTCCAGGTCCACCGGGGTCGAGCGGCCGAAGATGCTGACCGAGACCCGCACCCGATTCTTCTCCTCGTCGACTTCCTCGACCGTGCCCATGAAGCTGGTAAAGGGGCCGTCGGCCACGCGGATCTGCTCGCCCACCTCGTATTGCACGGCGGGGCGGCGGGGCTTGTCGGCGCCCTCGGTCACTTGCTGCACGATGCGCAGCGCCTCGGCTTCGGAAATCGGCGTGGGCTTGTTGCGATTGCCCAGAAAGCCGGTGACCTTGGGGGTGTCGCGCACCAGGTGCCAGCTGTCGTCGGTCATGTGCATCTTCACCAGCACGTAGCCGGGGAAGAACTTGCGCTCGGTGTCTTCCTTCTTGCCGCGGCGGACTTCCGTCACCTGCTCGGTCGGCACCAGGATTTCGTCGATCTGGTCGGCCAGGCCCTTCTGTGCGGCCTGCTGGCGGATCTGCTCGGCGATCTTCTTCTCGAAGCCCGAATAGACGTGGACCACGTACCACTTTTTGTTGGAGACGGCAGTTTCGCTCATCAGATCAGATCCCGAACACGAAGCGCATGGCGAACTGGATCACCTGATCCACCACCAGGAAAAACACCGCCGCCAGCGCCGACAATGCCAGCACCAGCCCGGTCGTCACCAGGGTTTCCCTGCGGCTGGGCCAGGTGACCCGCGCGGTTTCGGCGCGGACCTCTCTCACAAACTGCGCAGGATCAACTTTGGCCAAGGCCCATACCCTTCATGGTTCGGATCGGCGGCGGCGGATGCTGGCAGGGGCGGAGGGGGTCGAACCCACAACCTCCGGTTTTGGAGCCCGGCGCTCAAGCCATTTGAGCTCCCCCCCTGGAGCATCCCCCCCGACTCGCGACGCTGGGGGCGCATATAGGCGCGGGGCCGCGCGGCTGTCGAGAGGATGGGCAGCCTTTCAGCCGATGCCGCGTTGAGACCGCATGGATCTGTTCGACACCGCCGCCTCGCCCGAGGCGGTCCTGGCCGCCCTCCGCACCGAGCTTGCCCGCACCGCCGACTGGCCGGACTTCGCGGTCCGCGCCACGCAGCCCGTGCCTGGCGAGGGGCCAATCGGCGCCGACCTGCTTTTCGTGGGCGAGCAACCGGGCGATGAGGAGGACCTGGCAGGCCGCCCCTTCGTCGGCCCCGCCGGCCGGCTGTTCGACCGCGCCATGACCGAGGCGGAGCTGCCGCGTGACCGCACTTATGTCACCAATGCGGTCAAGCACTTTAAATTCACCATGCTGGGCAAGCGCCGGCTGCACCAGGGTCCGGATGCGGGTGACATCACCCGCTACCGGCCTCTCCTGCTGCGCGAAATCGCGGCCGTCGGGCCCAAACGCGTCGTCGCGCTGGGCGCCACCGCCTTGCAGGCGTTGACTGGCAAGAAGCTGCCAGTGCTGAAGAGCCGCGGCCAGCTGCTGCGTGGCCTGACCGATGCACCGGTCTTCGCCACCGTACATCCCTCCTATCTGTTGCGGTTGCCTGACCCGGGGCTGCAGGCCGAGGAATACCGGCGCTTCGTCGCCGACTTGCGCGCCCTGGCGCACTGACGACGCCCGTGTGCATCAAACTGTGCGCAGTCTCATCTTGATCAGGCCCGTCGCTGTGGCCATGATTGGATTGGCCATTCGCCGCAACCGCCAGGGAGATTGACATCATGAGCTGGACTGCCCCGAAGATCACCGAAGTGTCGCTCGCGCTTGAGATCAACTGCTACGTCTGCGCCGAGGTCGACTGAAGCGCGGGCCTGGCAGTGCGCCAGGCCCCACCTCGATGCGTGTAATAGTATTGGGTGCGGGAGCCGGTGGTGGTTTCCCGCAATGGAATTCGGCCGGTCCTGGCTGTGCTCGTTCGCGCACTGGTGACCTTTCTGCGATGCCGCGGAGCCAAGCCGCCATCGCGGTTTCGGCCGATGGCGAGCGATGGATGGTGGTCAATGCGTCGCCCGACCTGCGGGCGCAGATCGCCGCCACGCCCGCTCTGTGGCCACGCCCGCGGCCCCTGCGCAACTCGCCCATCGCGGCGGTGCTGCTGACGGGGGCGGAAATCGACGCCATCGCCGGCCTGCTGCATCTGCGCGAACGGCAAGTTTTCGCCCTGCACGCCGTCCCTGCCACACTGGATGTGCTTGCTGACAACCCGGTCTTCCGGGCGCTGAACCCCGAATTCGTGAGCCGCCACGCCATGCCGCTTGATACCCCGTTCCAGCCGGTGGACGGCGCAGGCCGGCCGCTGGGCCTGACCGTCACGGCCTACGCCGTGCCCGGCAAGGTGCCGCTCTTCGCCGAAACCGATGCCGCGCCGGGGATCGCACT
>JACMRO010000321.1 GCA_014376425.1 Rubritepida sp. | reverse complement strand
TTGTGCTCGACAACCTCAGCACCGGCCATCGCGGTGCAGTGCCGGCGGCGGTGCCGCTGGTCGAGACCGCCCTGGCGCAAGGGAAGGACGTGGCCGAGGTCTTCGCCGCCTGGAAGTTCGATGCGGGGTTCCACCTGGCCGCCCTGTCTCTGGTGGGCGACAGCATGCGCGACCCGCTGCACTACATCCGCACCAATCTCGGCAATTCGCTGGGCCTGGCAGAAGCCGCGGTGCGGGCGGGGGTGAAGCGCTTCGTGCTGAGCTCCACCGCCGCGGTGTTCGGCGTGGCAAGGCTGACGCCGATCGACGAATGCGCGCTGCGTGAGCCGGTGAACCCGTATGGGGCGAGCAAGCTCATGGTCGAACAGGGGCTGGCTTGGGCCGACACCGCGCATGGGCTGCACAGCGCCTGCCTGCGTTACTTCAACGCCGCCGGCGCCGACCCGGCCGGCCGCGCCGGCGAGGATCACAGCCCCGAAAGCCACCTGATCCCGCGCACCATTCTGGCCACGCTGGGCCGCTGCGAGCCGGTCACCATCTTCGGCACCGACTACGACACGCCCGACGGGACGGCGATGCGCGATTACGTGCATGTGGCCGACCTGGCGGCGGCGCATCTGGCGGTGCTGCCGCGGCTGGAGCAGGGCAGCGTGGCCTATAACCTGGGCAACGGCGCCGGCTATTCGGTGCGCGAGGTGATCGCCTCCATCGAGCGCGTTTCTGGCCGGCCCGTGCCCCATGTGGTGGGGCCGCGGCGGGAGGGCGACCCGCCGTCGCTGGTCGCCAGTTCCGCCCGCATCCAGGCCGAGACCGGCTGGCGGCCGCGGCATGCGGGGCTGGATGAGATCGTCCGTACCGCATGGGCGTGGCACGCGGCCAACCCGCAGGGTTATGCCGGGCGGGTGTCGCAGGCGGCGTGAATTCCTGGGGGGATGCGTCGACATCGCCAAGCCCGAAGGGGCCGCATTGACAGCCGCTTCGCCGCGCACCTAGCGTCTCGCTTCATTGAAAAGGAGCGGGCCATGCTGGGCAGACGGGCAATGGTGGCGCTGGTCGGCCTGGGTGCGGGTGCCGCACTGGCGCAGGAGCCTGAATGGCCGGTGCGTTCGATCCGGTTGATCTCGCCGTTCCCGCCCGGTGGCGCGGCCGACCTGTTGGCGCGACTGCTGGCCGAGGCGCTGTCCACCACGCTGCGCCAATCCGTGGTGGTGGAGAACCGCACCGGTGCCGGCGGCAGCGTGGGCACCGAGGCCACCGTGCGCAGCCCGCCCGATGGCTACACGCTGGTGATGGGCAGCACCGGGCCCATGGCCATCAACCAGTTCCTCTCCCGGCTGTCCTATGACCCTGAGCGCGACCTCACTCCCATCGTGCCGGTCGCCGTAGTCCAGTCGGTGCTGGTGGTGCACCCGGCGGTCGCCGCGCGCACCCTGCCAGAGTTGCTTGCCATGGCGCGGGCCGAGCCAGGGCGGCTGAATTACGGCTCCAGCGGCATCGGCTCGGCGCAGCATTTGTTCATGGAACTGCTGAAGCAGCAGGCCGGCGTGGACATCAACCACATCCCCTATCGCGGCACCGGGCCCGCCATGATCGATACGGTGGGCGGCCGGCTGACCATGATGTTCGACACCACCCCCACCGCCCTGCCGCACATCCGCGACGGCCGGGTGCGGGCCCTGGCGGTCACCGCGGCGCGGCGCGACCCGGCGCTGCCGGATGTACCGACCGTCGCCGAGACCGTGCCGGGCTTTGAGGCGATTGGCTGGTACGGCGTGTTGGGGCCGGCCGGGCTACCGCCGGGGGTCATCGCACGGCTGCACCACGCGGTGGATGGCCTGCTGGCCGATCCTGGCTTCGCCGCGAGGCTGACCGCCCAGGGCGTCGAGCCGATGCGCGGCACGCCGGCCGAGTTCGCCGCATTGATCGCGGCCGACCGGGCGCGCTGGGGCGAGGTGATCCGCCGCGGCAACATTCGGGCGGATGGATAGCCGGCGCCGCCCTTTCAACCGGCGCCGCGCCTTCAGCCGGCTTCCCGCAGCGCCGGACGCGGGATGAGCTGTTGGCCGTAATTGGCTTCCATCTGGCCGAGATAGGTGTTGACCAGCCTGTCCAGCACAGCAGGCGGCATGTCGTCCTCCTGGCCGCGATGGTTCTCATGCCAGCTCAGCTGCGCCAGCGCCGTGGCCAGGGTGGTGGCCAGCGCCGGCGTCTCGGCCAGTAGCGCGGCCAGGGCGCGGCGGTCGAACTCATAGGCCAGCACCGCGGTCTCCGCCGTTACCGTCGCGTTATGCGCCTGGCAGGCGAACAGCGCCTTGCGGCCGAAGCTCTCGGTCGCGATGAAGCGCTCGGTGATCACGCCGGCGCCCTCGCGGTCGGTGCTGGTGCGGCGCGCCATACCTTCGCCGATGATGAACATGGCGTGCCGCCGCTCGCCCGCTGTCACGATCGGCTTGCCGGCCGGGATGCTGCGCTCGACCAGCAAGGCCGCGATGCGCCGGCAGACATCCTCCGGCAGGCCGCGGAACAGCCGCACCTGCTGCACCAGGTGGAACACGTCGAGCGAGCGGTTGGCGATGCGGGTGCGCGCGGGCGAGGTGATGTCGGCGTCGCGCATGCATTGCAGGATGTTCTTCAGCACCGCGTGCTCGGCCTCCTTGCCGTCGGCGTAGTGCGAGATGACGAAACCCACCTCGTAGATCACGCCATAGCGTTCCAGCTTGCGGGCGAAGACGGTGGGTGGCGCCATGTGCTCGACGCCCGCCGCACCCAGCACTGCGGCGTAGAGGATGCGCTCGGCGCTATCGACGGAGGTGTCGTAGCGGATCATCACCTCGACGGCCCGCTTCGAACGGTTGTCGGGCTGCGCCATGTTCATGATGACGGCGTTGGCCAGCGTCAGGTTGGGCAGGTAGACCGTCTCGTGATCCAGCGTCTCGATCACCGTGGTGCGCCAGGTGATGCGCACGATCTTGCCGGTGTACTGGTTGTTGATCCGCACCCGGTCGCCGACGCGGAATGGCTTCTCGACGTTGAGCAGGATGCCGGTGAACAGCGCCAGCAGCACGTCGCGCAGCGCCAGGCCCAGGATCATCAGCGAGGCGCCGCCGGTCGCCACCAGGGCGGTGATGTCGCGCTTGAAGACAAGCCCCAAGATCGCACACAGCCCCAGGAAGATGATCAGCCCCGAAGTCAGGCTGCCGATCAGCGGCGGCACGGCGCTGCCCGAGCGGCGCTCCAGCAGGCCATGGATCAGCTCGCGCCGGATCACCCGCGCGACCAGGAAGGTCAGGGCCAGGCACAGCCCACCCAGCAGGATGCGCCCCAGCGGCTCCTCCGACAGGTCGAAGACGAAGGCGAGCGGGCCGGTAAACAGGCTGCCCAACAAGACCAGCAGCGCGAGTGCGGCGATGATGAGGCCGAGCCGGCCATAGGTCTGCAACATGGATCAGGCCGCCGCTGGCAGGCGGATGACGAAGCCCGGCGCCGCGGCGGGGCCCACGGAAAGCGTGCCACCGAAGAACTCGACCACGACGCGTGCCAGCACCAGGCCGGCCATCAGCTCGGCCTGGGCCGGGGAGCCCGTGGCTTCGGCCAGCCGGCCGAGGAACTGGCGGGGTTCGTGCCGCAGACCTCCTTCTGTGCGCTGTGCGGAACACCGGAGCCGGAACACCCCGACCCCCACAGCGGCCAGATGCTCTGCCGCCCCTGCGCCGCCCAGCCCGCCTACGTCCCGGACGTTCTGGCCTACCTGCGCAATTTTCCTCGCCAGAGCGTGCGCGTGCTGATGGAAGCGCCGCTGAGTGTGGCGGGCCGCACCGAGTTGTGGCGGGCGCTGGAGAGATTTGTGGCGGTGCAGGTGGGCCGGGTGCAGAGCTGGCGCGTGAACCTGCCACAGCTGGCCGGAGCCTGAAACCCATTTGGGTTTCGACCAGAGTCAATTGAAATATGGCTGATCACTGAGACAGGTACGCAACCTCCTGCACCGGCACCTGAAACATGGCGACCGCGTTGCCCCCAGCCGACAGGGTCACATTCGCCAGTCCATTCGGCACGGCGTTGGAGTTGCTGCGGTTCACGTCCACGTTCAGCTCCAGGGTGTCACCGACCTGGGTGGCGCGCGTCAGCGAGATGCTCAGGCCGCTGGGCAGGCCGGTGGTCGAGAGCGTCAGGCTACCGAGCGCCGCGCCGTTCACGCTGCTGAGGGGGAGCCGAATGACCTGCCAGCTCACGTCGGTATTCAGAAACCCGGCCAGTCTCCCCTGATCGGGATTGATCGACACGTCACTGCCCGCCAGCAGCGTGACGCCCGAGGATACCTGGGACACCGCCAATTGAGCTGTCACCGATTGGGCGGTGAACGATTGAGCCGAGGCCAGACCTGCGGTACCCATAAGCGCCGCGAACACCCGAACTTTCAGAACATTCTTCATGCCTCATGTTCCGCCAGGAGTGTGAAGGCCCTTTGCAGACCGGATGTATATTGCACGAAGAAGAGCACCGGGAACCGCCCAGCTGTCGGCGGTCCAGGTCAGCTGTTTTCCGGTTTGAGGGCCGTCAGCAGCCGCGCATC
>JACMRO010000320.1 GCA_014376425.1 Rubritepida sp. | reverse complement strand
ATCTTCTCGAACAGGCCAAACCCTGATGCGGTAAATTCGCTCGTCACGTCACGGATGATCAACGGGTTGCGCAGATCGGGCTTGTCGGTGGCGTAATCGAGCATCGCCTGATCGAACGGAATGCGCGGGAACGGCGCCGGCGTCACCGCGCGCTTGGCGCCGGTAAAACCGTTGAACTCCTCGAACACCCCGGCCAGCACCGGCTCGATGGCGGCGAACACGTCTTCCTGGGTCACGAAGCTCATCTCGAAATCGAGCTGGTAGAACTCGCCGGGCGAGCGGTCGGCGCGACTGGCTTCGTCACGGAAGCACGGCGCGATCTGAAAGTAACGGTCGAAGCCCGCGACCATCGCCAGCTGCTTGAACTGCTGCGGCGCCTGCGGCAGGGCGTAGAACTTGCCGGGGTGGCTGCGTGACGGCACCAGGAAGTCGCGCGCGCCCTCGGGGGAGGACGCGGTGAGGATCGGCGTCTGGAACTCCGTAAAACCCTGGTCGATCATGCGGCGGCGGATGGGTGCGATCACGCCCGAGCGCAGCAGCAGGTTGCGGTGTTGCCGCTCGCGCCGCAGGTCCAGGAAGCGGTAGCGCAGCCGCAGATCCTCGGGGAATTCCTGCTCGCCGGCGACCTGGATGGGCAGCACGTCCGCGGCACCTTGCACGACGAATTCGGCCACCCGCAGCTCGATCGCGCCGGTCGGCAGTTTATCGTTCACCGTGCCGCCCTCACGCGCCACCACCTGGCCGGTCAGGGTCACGACGGATTCGGGGCGGATCGCCTCGGCCGCGGCGAAGACCGCCGAGCCGTTGGGGATCACGCATTGGGTCAACCCGTAATGATCCCGCAGGTCGATGAACAGCAGCCCGCCATGGTCGCGCTTGCGGTGCACCCAGCCGGAAAGCCGCGCGGTTTGCCCGGCGTGTTCGGCGCGGAGCGCGCCGCAGGTGTGGGTGCGATAGGCGTGCATGGAAAACCTTGGCTCGGAAACAGGGAGCGCAAAGAGAGAGCGCCCGGCGTCCCTGTCAACCCTGGCCGCGCGCCGTCACCATGCGCCGTCCTTGTCGCGCTGCAGCCACTGGCTCACCAGCCCCGCCAGCACCGCGCCCACGATCGGCGCCACCCAGAACACCCAAAGCTGACCGATCGCCCAGCCGCCATCGGCTCAGGGCGTCATAGGGTTCCGAGAAACTCCGCCGTCAACTTCTTGCTCAAATCAGCCTCCGTTTATGCCCATCGGCCCGCTCATCGGACCCGGGCGCAATCAAATGGGTTTGCGGCGTCCTTCGGCTGGGTTATCGCGAAGCATGCAGCGCCCAGTCCCCGTCGCCTTCCCCCCAACCCAGCTCATCACCACCAGCATGGCCCTCGCCGAACTCTGCGCCCGCCTGGCGCATGAACCCTTCGTCACCATCGACACCGAGTTCATGCGCGAACGCACCTACTGGCCCGAGCTGTGCGTCGTGCAGCTGGGTGGCGCGTCCGACGTGGCGGTGGTCGATGCCCAGGCGGAAGGGCTCGATCTTTCCCCGCTGGGGCACCTTTTGGCCAATGGCGATGTCGTGAAGGTGTTCCATGCCGCGCGGCAGGATGTGGAAATTTTTCTGCTGAAATACGGCGCGGTGCCGACGCCGATGTTCGACACCCAGATCGCCGCCATGGTGGCTGGCTTCGGCGACCAGGCCAGCTATGACAGCCTGGCCCGCGGTCTGGCCGGCGCGTCCATCGACAAGGCGCATCGCTTCTCTGACTGGTCGGCCCGGCCGTTGTCGGAGGCCCAGGTGGAGTATGCCGCGGGCGACGTGACCCACCTTCGGGTGATCTACCAGCGCCTGACCGAGCAGCTGGCGCGGGAGAACCGGCTGGAATGGGTCGCGGCCGAGATGGCGGCGCTGCAGGACCCCGCCGGCTACATCCAGGCGCCGGAGACCGCCTGGGAAAGGCTGCGCCCGCGCACCACCAACCGCCGCTTTCTGGGCATCCTGCGTGCCGCGGCGGCGTGGCGGGAGCGTGAGGCGCAACGCATCAACATCCCCCGCCAGCGCCTGGTGAAGGATGAGACACTGCTGGAGATTGCCGCCACCACGCCCGCCAACGCGGCCGACCTGGCCCGTGCACGGGGCATTTCCGAAGGCTTCGCGCGGGGCAAGTCCGGCGTATCGCTGCTCGCGGCCATCGAGCAGGCGCGGGCCGAGCCCGATGCCGACCTGCCCGAAGTGCGGGAGGCCCGGCCGGGTGCCGCGCCCTCGCCGGCGCTGGTGTCGTTGCTGAAGGTGCTGCTGGCAGCCAAGTGCGAGGCGCATGACGTGGCGCCGAAGCTGCTGGCCAACAGCGACGACCTCGACCGGCTGGCGACCGAGGCCAGCCCCGACATTCCTGCCCTGCGCGGCTGGCGCCGGGTGGTGTTCGGCGAGGATGCGCTGGCCCTCAAGGAAGGTCGGCTGGCATTGGGCGTGGACGGCCGCCGGGTGAAACTCATCGCGTCCAGCTGATCCGGGTGGGTGGGAGGGCCCGGCCGGAGTTCGGCGGATGCGCTTATCGCGTTGTAATTTAACGGCGGCTTAGGGGTGGCGGGGTGAGGGTGATCCATGACCGCACCTCCCCGCCCGCTTGGTGAGCGCGAGCGCTTCGTCGCTTTCGCCTTCGCTGCCGCCGACATGCTGCTCGAAGCCGATGAGCAGGGCACCGTCATCTTCGCCACAGGCGCGGTGCGGGTGCGTCTCGGCCGCACGCCGGAATCGCTGATCGGCCAGCCTGTCGAGGCAGTGGTAGCGTCGGGCGACCAGCCGGCGCTGCGGGCGGCGCTGGCCATGGTGGCCAGCCGCGGCCGGCTGGAGCCCACCACCATCCGCCTGGCGGATGCGAAGGCCACGCCATTCGTCATTTCAGGCCTGTCCCTGGACCTGCCGGGCCATGCGCCGCGCGTCTGCCTCAGCCTGGCGCCGCCGCCGGTACCGCTGACGCCGGTGTCCGAACTGCCCGGGCCGGGGGCGCAGCTGCGCGCGGCCGAGGGCCGGTTGCGCCGCGCCGCGGCCGGCGGCCCGCCAGGGCCAGACCGGCTGGGACTGATCGAGATTCGCGGTGAGGTCCCGCCCGAGCTACTGGCCAGCATCAACAAGCTGCTGGGCGGCCAGGGAGGTTGCCACGCAACAGAGGCGTCACCCGGCCGCTTCAGCGTCATGCCCGGTGCCGGCGGCACCCTGCCTGACCTGTCGACCATGCCCATCGCGCTGGAGGCGATGCTGCCCAATCAGGGGCTGGGTCGCTCGGTCCGGGTTCAGTCCATTCCGCTCTCGATCGACGGGCTATCGCCCATGCAGGCGGCGCGCGCGCTGCGGCACTGCCTGTCGGTCTTTGCCACCGGCGGTACCCTGGCGGTGCGCGAGCATGGTTTCGGCGACGGCCTCTCGGGCTTCGTGAGCGATGTGGGGCAGCGCAGCCAGGCGCTGCGAAAGGCACTTCTGGATCGCCGTTTTCATTTGGATTACCAGCCGATCTTCTCGCTGGCAGACGGCGCCCTGCACCATTACGAGGCCCTGATGCGGCCAGACCGCGGTATCCTCGGCCCCAAATCCGGCCCCGGCGAGTTCGTGAATCTGGCCGAGATGGTGGGCCTGACCGAGGAGCTGGACCTGGCGGTGCTGGACGAGGCGATCCGCGCCACGCCGCTGCTGGGGGCTGGCCAGCGCATCGCGGTCAACATCTCCGGCCTGTCGATGCAGAGTGAGACCTTCCGCACCTCCCTGCTGGCGGCCCTGGACGGCGTGCCGGCCGCCAGCCGAAGGCTGATGGTTGAGCTGACCGAAAGTGCGGAGATCGAGCAGGAGGCCGCAGCGCGCGACACCATGCTGGCGCTGCGCGAACGTGGTATTCCGATCTGCCTGGACGATTTCGGCGCGGGTGCGGCCGCCTTCCGCTACCTGAAAAGCTTCCCGGTGGATTTCGTGAAGGTGGATGGCAGCTTTGTGCAGGCCGCGGTGAAGCATGAGCGCGACCGCAGCTTCGTCGCCGCCATGGTCGACCTTTCCCTGGCGGTGGGTGCCCAGGTCATCGCCGAATTCATCGAGACGGAGCAACACGCCCGGGTGATGAAGGAGCTGGGGGTACGCTTTGGCCAGGGGTTCCATCTGGGCCGCCCCGGGCCAATCCGCGCCAACGGGATGGGTGCGGCACGGCGCCAGGGGGCGAAGGAAAGCTGGGGCTAGCGTCGTCTTCCTGACATAATCGGGGCATGGACGAAGACGCATGCATGGCACGGGCGATCGCGCCCAGCTTCGAGGGCATTGCCGCGGGCGGCGGGCCGTTCGGCGCAGTGGTCGCGGGGCCGCAGGGCATCCTGGGCGAAGGCCGCAACAACGTAGTGCCCGGCCGCGACCCGACGCTGCATGCCCAGGTCGTGGCCATCCGGGCGGCCTGCGCGCTGCCGGGCAGCCACGACCTGCGCGGCGCCGTCCTCTACACCAGCTGCGAGCCATGCCCGAT
>JACMRO010000319.1 GCA_014376425.1 Rubritepida sp. | reverse complement strand
CGAGCGCCTGGACATCGGCGTCCGCGCCGGCCGCATCGTCGCCATGGGCGACCTGCGCCAGGCCGAAGGCGAGGCCATCGACTGCAGCCACCTGCACATCCTGCCCGGCATCATCGATGCCCATGTCCATCTGCGCGACCCCGGCGACCCGGCGGTGGAAACCCTCGAAACCGGCACCCGCGCCGCCATCCTGGGCGGCGTAGCCACCGTGTTCGACATGCCCAACACCACCCCCTCCATCACCTCCAGCGAGCAGCTGGAATGGAAGCGCGGCTATGCGAAGGGTCGCGCCTGGTGCGACATCGGCTTCTATGTCGGCGGCGCGAAGTCGAACCTGGACGAGCTGGCCCGGCTGGAAGTCGAGCCCAATGTCTGCGCCGTGAAGATCTTCGCCGGCTCCTCTACCGGCGACCTGCTGGTCGAGGATGACGCCTCGCTGGAGCGCGCCATGCGCTCGGGCCGCCGCGCCATCTGCTATCATTCGGAGGATGAGTACCGGCTGCAGGCCCGCCGCCCGGCCTATGAGGGCGGCGGCCCACACCGCCTGCACGCCGAATGGCGCGACGTGGAATGCGCGCTGCTCGGCACCAAGCGCCTCATCGCCCTGGCCCGGAAGACCGGTCGACCAGCCCATATCCTGCACGTCTCCACCGCCGAGGAGCTGGAGTTCCTGGCCGATGCGCGAGACATCGCCAGCGTCGAGGTGCTGCTGAACCACCTGACCCAGACCGACGAGGCCTATGACCGCCTGGGCGGCTACGCGGTGATGAACCCGCCGATCCGCGACCGCCGGCACATGGACGCGGCCTGGGCCGCCATGGCGTCCGGCCTGGTCGACGTCGTCGGCTCCGACCACGCACCGCATTCTCGCGCCGCCAAGGAACGCCCCTGGCCCGCCACCGCCGCCGGGCTGACAGGGGTGCAGACCATCCTGCCGCTGATGCTCGACCATGTCAGCGCCGGCCGGCTGTCGCTGAGGCGCCTGGCCGATGTGATGGCGGCCGGCCCGGCGCGGATTTATGGTGCCGTGGCCAAAGGCCGCCTGGCCCGCGGCTACGACGCCGACTTCACTCTGGTGGATATGGGCGCGCGCCGCACCATCGAGGATAGTTGGATCGCCAGCCCATGCGGATGGACCCCATTTGCCGGGACCAGTTGCCGGGGGTGGCCGGTCGCGACGATCATCCGCGGCCACGTCGCCATGCGCGACGATGCGGTGCTGGGTTCGCCCCGAGGCGATCTGATCACTTTTCGGTAAGGCAAACCCTGAGGCACATTGCGGCGTTATCATGGCATAATGAAACATATCATCATGACGCTGCTGTCCGGACCGGGCTTTCCGCTGGGCGACGAGACCCGGAAAATCCGCATGCAGCTGGTCCTTGACCGCAGCGGAAATCCCGACCCCCAGGCCTGGTACGACGACCCGCATCCCTGGCGTGCCTGGCTTGAGGGGTCTGACATCGTCAACCGCCGCGGCGACGTGCAGTACGAGCCGGATTACGGCTGGTATCTGCGAATGCCACCGGCCGATAACGAGCCGGACGACGCCAACAGCTGGTTCATCCATTTCCCCGCCACCCCTGCCCGCCCGGGTGAGACGGTGGTGACCCGTGGCCCCGATGGCGAAGACTGGGCCTGGCGCATCGTGCAGGTCGAGGTGCCGCAAGATGCGATGACCTGATGGGCGCCGCCCTGGACGGCGGGCGGCACGCATGGTGAAACCTCTCTGGCCACCAGGGAGAGCGCCATGTCCATGTCCCGTCGAGGCGCGTTGCTCGCGGCGATCGCTCCGGCCGCGGTGCTGGCCCAGGGGCCCGGGCCAGGGTCAGCCTGGCCCGACCGTCCGGTGCGCATCATCGTCCCCTTCCCCGGCGGCTCGACGCCCGATACCGCGGCGCGGGTCCTCGTGCCGCATTTCAGCGAGGCGTTCGGGCAGCCTTTCGTGGTCGAGAACCGCGCCGGGGCCGGCGGCAATATCGGAACCGAGGCGGGGGCCCGCGCCACCGACAATCACACGCTCGGCGTCTCGATCAATGGCCCGCTCGCCACCGCGCCGGCCCTGTTCCCCAACCTGGGCTACGACCCGGCGCGCGATCTGGCGCCGATCTCCCTGCTGGTGCGGACGGGCCAGGTGCTGGCGGTCCACCCGGCCGTTCCCGCGCGCAGTTTCCCGGAATTCATTGCCCATGCCCGGGCCAACCCCGGGCGCCTGTCCTTTGGTTCGGTCGGCGCCGGTTCGGGCGGGCACCTGGCGATGGTGGACCTGATGGCGCGGGCCGGGATCGACATGGTGCACGTGCCCTATCGCGGTTTCCCACAGGCGGTGGTGGATCTGGTGGCCGGCCGGATCCAGGCTATCATCATCATAGTCTCGGGCATCCTGCCGCAGCTTCGCGAGGGGATGGCCCGCCCACTTGCGGTGACCGCGGCGGACCGCGTGTCCCAGTTGCCCGATGTGCCGACGTTGATCGAAAGCGGCCTAGCCGGCGCCGACAGCTATGCATGGATCGGCCTGATCGGCCCCGCCAGCACGCCCGCAGACCGGGTCACCCGGCTGGCGGCCGAAGCCCGCCACGCGCTGGGCACGCCGGAGGCGCGCGGGCGCATGGAGAATGCAGGCTTCCAGGTCACCGCCAGCACGCCAGCTGAATTCCGCAGCTTCATCGCCGAGGAAGCAGTGCGCTGGGGCGGGCTGGTACGGCGGCTTGGGATTATGCCCGAAAGCTGATCGAAGCCGGCCGGGCACAGCGCGACGGCCGATGCCGCGACGCGCCCTGGCAAGCCCTGCTCAGACCTTGCGGGTCAGCGTCGGAACCTCTTCCCGCAGGCGGAAACGCAGCGCCGACCAGGTGTTGTCAAGCGCCACCTGCGTCACCGGCAGCAGGCCAGCCTGGGTCAGCGGCTCCCAGCCATGGTCGCGATCCAGGTCGGACCGCACCGGGCCGGTCTTCTTGGGGTAGGCGAACCACAGCCGGCCGCCCACACCATACAGATCGAGTGCGCGGGCCGCGACGCGCCCCAGGCTGGCACGATCCGACGCGAAGGCAAGGATGAGCTCGGGCTCGGACGCTGTCGACGCCTGCAGACCGTGCTTGAAGCCGGCCGGCGGATCGATGACGGCGCAGACCATGCCTGGCTTGAAGCCGAGTTTGCCGGGGATGGAGACGGGTGTGAGAGTGTCGCTCAGTGGTGAATCCGGGGCATTAGCCCCAGCCTCCCTAACTAAAAAATGGCCGGCGCGCGGTGGCGCGTGGCAAAATGATGACAGAAACGGTCCTCTACGCTCCTCTTCACCGGGGATCAAACCCCAAATTGCAACAGCAGCCCAGCGAAAAGCGGGGGACACGGCTTTTCCGCACCCCGGGGTTGCGGCACAACGGTCGGCAAAAGCCTGGGGAACCCGTCCATGACCGCTCGCCGTTCAATACTGGCACTGCCCATACTGCTGCCTGCTTTGGCCCGCGCCCAGGGGGACTGGCGGCCGGCCCAGGCCATGCGAATCGTGGCGCCGGCCGCTCCCGGCGGCACCACCGACATGATGGCACGGCTGCTGGCGCAGCACCTGCAAGTGCGATTCGGGGTGAATGTGGTGGTCGACAATCGCTCGGGCGGCGGCGGCACCATCGGCACCATGGACGTGTTGCGGGCGCCGCCGGACGGGCTGACGCTGCTGTCGGGCAATATCGGGCCGCAGGCCATCGCCTATTCGCTGTTCCGCAACCTGGGCTACCGGCCCGATAGCCTGGCACCGGTCGGCAATATGATCCGCGGGCCGAATGCGCTGCTGCTGCACCCCTCGGTGCCGGCGACCACGGTGCCGGAATTCGTGGCTCATCTGAAGGCCAATCCCGGCCGGCTGGCCTATGGCAGCTCGGGCGTCGGCCAGTCGCCGCACCTCTGGGGCGTGTGGTTCTGCCAGCTGACGGGGACGGAGGCCACGCATGTGCCGTTCCGCGGTGCGGGGCCACTGATGATGGACCTGGTCGCCGGCAACATCCAGTTCAGCTTTGATAACCTGACGACCAGCGTGCAGCAGATCCGCGGCGGACAGGTGCGGGCACTCGCGGTGACCAGCGCGGATCGCAACGCGTCCCTGCCCCACCTGCCGCCGCTGCGCGAAACGATGCCCGAGCTGGCGGCCTATGAGGTGAACACCTGGTTCGGCATGTTCGCGCATGGCCAGACCCCGGCGCCGGCGCTGGCGGCGCTGAACCGCGAGATCAACGCGTTGTTGAGCACCGCCGAGACCCAGGCGCGCTTCGCCCAGATGGGCGGCGTGCCGATGCCAGGCAGCCCGGACGACTTCGCCCGCTTCGTGGCGGCGGAGACCGAGAAGTGGCGCGGCGTGATCCGGCGCGAGGGCCTGCAAATGGACGTGTCGTGATGGCCGCCCGGGACAGGATGGGCCGCGCGGGGGGAAGTGCGCTGCAACGCCGAAGCCTTCTCGCGGCGGGGTTGGCCGCCCCGGCATTCGCCCAGGCGCCATGGCGGCCTGCCGGCAGCGCCCGGATTATTGTGCCCGTCGCCGCCGGTGGCACCACCGATATCATCGGCCGCATCGTGGCGCAGCACCTGCAAGGGCTGTGGGGCACGCCAGTGGTGGTGGAAAACCGGCCCGGCGCCGGTGGCACCATCGGCTCGGCCGAAATGGCGCGTACCCGGCCCGACGGGCTGACCTGGCTGTCGGGCAACATCGGCAGCCAGGCCATCGCCTATTCGCTGTTCCGCAACCTGCCCTACACCATCGCGCAGCAGACCCCGGTCATCGGCACCATCCGCGGCCCAAACGTGCTGGTCTGCAACAACGACGTGCCGGCGCGCACCCTGCCCGAATTCATCGCCTGGGTCCGTGGCCAGCGCGGCCGCGCCAGCTTCGGCAGCACCGGCGTGGGGCAGAGCACGCACCTTACCCCGGTCTGGATGCTGCAGCTGCTGGGGGTGGAGGCGACGCATGTCCCCTTCCGCGGCAGCGCGCCGATGCAGACCGACCTGCTGGCCGGCAATGTGCAATTCGCCATCGACAACCTGACGGGCGTGATCGAACTGATCCGCGCCGGCCGGGTGCGCGGGCTGGCGGTGACCAGTGCCACGCGCAGCCCGCAATTGCCCGACATCCCGGCGCTGCGCGAGGCGGGTGGCGAGCTGGCCGGCTTCGACGTCAACACCTGGTTCGGCATCTTCGGGCCGCCGGGGCTGCCCGAGCCTGTGGTCCGCAGTGTGAACGCCGAGATTCGCGCGCTGCTGGAGACGGCCGCCACGCAGGCACGCTTCGCCGAGTTGGGCGGCATGGCCTTCCCCAACACACCAGAGGAGTTCGGCACCTTCGTGCGCGCCGAAGCCGAGCGCTGGGGTGCGGTGATCCGGCGTGAAGGGTTGCAGCTGGACGCCTGAGGCTTGCAACCCCTGGCCCCGCATGGCAACGCTTGGCCATGTGTTTTCGTCACGAGTCCCGGTTGTGGAACTGACCACCGACCCCGCCCTGCAAGCTGCCCAGCGGCTTGAACTGGCGGTGGAAAAGCTTGCCCTGGCGATCGAGAAGCGCATTGGCCAGATCCAGGCCGCAGCAATCGCCGCCGCCGCTGACAGCGTGCCCCGGGTCGAGGTGCTGGCGCTCTCTGCCCGTCTTGACCAGGCCATGAACCAGCTGCGGGGCGCCATGCTGGATGATGAGGAGCATAGCTGATGGGCCAGGTCACGGTGCGCGTGAACGGCTACAGCCACACCATCGGCTGCAAGGATGGCGAGGAAAGCCATGTTCGCGACCTGATGGCGGTCATCGAAGGCAAGGTGAAGCTGATCCAGCAGATGGGCGGCCAGTTCTCGGAGAGCCGCATGCTGCTGCACGTGGCGCTGCTGCTGGCCGATGAGCTGGGCGACCTTAAGATCGAGGTGGTGCGCAGCCAGAATGGCGAACCGCTCTCCATCCCGCCGCCGACCACCGACCCGCGGCTGGCCGAACGGCTTGCCCGTATCGCCGAACGCATCGAGGGCATTGCGTCCAACCTCGACCGTCCCTAACTTGAATGGGCGAGGCTGGCCTTCCCGCCAGGCAAGCCATGCCCAGGGCCAATAAGCAACTCCCGGGAACTGGCTCTGGCAGGATCGTGGTCCTGTTATCTGGTGCCCACCTGTTTCGGCAGGCCTTGGGAGCATGCAATGCCAGCGGCTGTGCCGGCTTCGCACTTTTCCCCCACGCGCCGCGGCGCCTGGGGGTTACAATTCGTGCAGCACCCAGGCGCCCTTCCGGCCGGACTTTGCGAAGGCGCGCCGCGTGATCGCGGACGCCAAGATGGTGATGCGTGCGGAAATGTTGCGTCGCCGCGGGGGTTTTGCGCGTGCTGGCGCGGCGGCGGCACTCGCCGACCAGGTGTTGACCCGGTGCCGGCCGCCGCCCGGCACCACCATCGCCGGCTTCTGGCCGATGGGTGATGAAATCGACATCTGCCCGCTGTTGCACGCTCTGCACGCGCTCGGCCACGCCCTGCTGCTGCCTGTGACACCGCCCCGGGGCCAGGCGCTGCTTTTCCGCCGCTGGGCGCCAGGCGCTGCGATGGAGCCCGGCCGTTTCGGCACGCAACACCCCGCCACCGCAGAGGCGGCAACGCCCGACATGCTACTGGTACCGCTGCTGGCCTTCGATTCGCATGGCTACCGGCTGGGTTATGGCGGCGGCTATTACGACCGCACCCTGGCGGCGCTGCCGCATGCTTTCCGGTTGGGCGTGGCCTACGCCGCCCAGCAGGTCCCGGCGGTGCCGGCCGGCCCGCATGACGTCACGCTGCACGCCATCGCCACCGAAAGCGGCGTGCTGCGGGTTGTTGCCGGCGCGGGGCAGGATTAGCGTTCAAGTGCTGTTTTGACCCTGTGAAGGCCCATCATGAACCTCGTCGCTGACCGGCTGGACCGCATCGCGCCCAGCCAGACCATCACCGTGACCGCCAAGGCGCGCGCGCTCAAGGCCGCCGGCCACGACGTGGTCGGCCTGTCGAGCGGCGAGCCGGATTTCGACACGCCGCAGAACATCAAGGACGCCGCCATCGCCGCCATCCAGCGTGGCGAGACCAAATATACCGACGTCGCCGGCACCCCCGCCCTGCGCCAGGCCGTCGCCGCCAAGTTCAAGCGGGACCCAGGCATCGACTACCGGCCCGAGGTAATCCTGGTCGCCACCGGCGGCAAGCAGGTAATTTTCAACGCCCTGATGGCCACCATCAACCCGGGCGACGAAGCGATCATCCCCACCCCCTGCTGGGTCAGCTACCCCGACATCGTGACGTTGGCCGAGGGCACCCCGGTCTTTGTTCCCTGTGGCCAGAACGCCGCCTTCAAGAT
>JACMRO010000028.1 GCA_014376425.1 Rubritepida sp. | reverse complement strand
GCCGCGTCGCCCCTCGCCGCACGGCCCACATCGCGCAGCCGGCCGAAGATGCGCCCGGCCAGGTCGGGAGCGCGCGGGCCGGCCGCCAGCGATAGCAAGGCCGCGTCCAGTTCAGCGACGGTGTTGCCGGTGGCCCGCGCCCCCGCCTCGGCCCCGGCCCCCGGCCCCGCCCCTGCCCCGGCCAGAACGCGGCGGACGAAGCCAGCTTGGGCCGCCGCCCCCTCGCCCATGCGGGCCTGCAACGCGCTGGTCAGCGCCGCCGCGCCCGCCGCCGAAGCTTTGGCCGGCGCCAGCCCCAGCAACGCCCGTAATTCCGCCGCCTCCCCTGGCCGCGCGCACAGGATCAGGCCAAACAGGTCCCGGACCACGGCGTCGACTGCAATGGGCGCGACATCCTGCGCCATTTCAGACGATCACCGCGGCAGGCGAACACTGCAAGGGCAAGGGCATGCGCTGGCTGGGCCGGTTTCTCGGTAAGCGGATCGGGCGCAATTTCAACCAGGAAACCGAGAGCCTGGTGAACGAGACCATGCTGCTGGGCAACGACCTGGCGCAGTGGAAGGCCGACAGCGAATTGCTGCACGCTATCCAGGGCACGGTGTTCCCCGCTGCCATGGCGCTGGCCGTCATCATTCTGGCCAACCCGCTCATTACCTTGCTGGGTGGCGGGCAGGAACCGCATCGGATCGTCATCGGGGCGCTGGCTCTCATCGCGTTCATCTGGGCCTGCGCGGTGTCGATTTCAGGGCTTGCCTGGTTCCTGCGGCATTTGCGGCTGATGCTGATCACCGGGCTGTCGCCACGGGGCTATCTGCGGCTGGTGATCGCGCTGACCGCACGGGACTGGCTGCGGGCGCAGGAGGCCGCCATCGCCACCGGCACCTGGCGCGCCTTCCTGGCCAGCTTCCAGAAGGCGACCAACAGCCAGCCCGAGATGCTGGCCGGCCGCCTGGCCGATCAGATCAGCGCCACGCTGTGGCGCCATGTGGCGCTGCGGCTGGGCTATGTGCTGGCGCCGATGTTCGTGGCGCTGATCTACTACCGCATGGTGGTGTATCCGAGCTTCCTGGGCGCCAGCGCCTGGTTGACCATGCTCTACCCGCTGGCCGCGCTGGTCGATGGCGTGGCAGGGACCGACTGGCGGCAGCAGCTGCTAGGCGGGTGATCGGCCGCACAAGGCCGCCGCTCAGCCCGCCAGGGCCACCCCCATGGGGTCGCCTGAGCCGGCGCGGTAGCGATGCGTGCTGGCACCAAAGGCGATCAGCGCGCCGGTGTCGTCCCGCACCTCGGATCGGGCGAAGAACACGTTTTGCCCCGCGGTCACCAGCGTTCCCTCGGCCACAAGCAGCGCGCCGATCCGCGCCTGGCCGGTGAAGCGGCAATCCAGGTCCAGCGTCACGGCGCTTCGGCGGCGGCCGGGATGCGGGCAGAACAACCCGGCAAAGGCACCGGCCTGGTCGAGCAGCGACAGCATCACCCCGCCATGGCCGATGCCGCCCCGGTTGGCGTGGGCAGGCACCAGCCGGCAATGCAGCCGGGCCAGCCTGTCCTCCCAATGCACCACCTCGATGCCCAGCAGGTCGTGATAGGGCGAGCTGGTCTGGCTGCGCGAATGCGCGTCCATCAGATTCCCGCGCCCCTGCCCATCTCCAGAAACTTCTCCCGCCGGCGGATGCGCAGCGTGGCGCCATCCTGTTCCAGCAACGGCTCCAGCGCCGTCCAGATGGCGTCGCCCACCGCCAGCATCGCCTGCGCCGGCGAACGATGCGCACCGCCCAACGGCTCGGTGATCACGCCGTCGATCAGGGCCAGCTTCTTGAGATCCTCGGCCGTGAGCTTCAACGCCTCGGCCGCGGTGGACGCCATGGCGGCATCGCGCCACAGGATGGTGGCGCAGCCCTCGGGGCTGATCACGCTGTAGATGGCGTGCTCCAGCATCAGGATCCGGTCGGCCGCGGCCAGCGCGATGGCGCCGCCCGAGCCACCCTCGCCGATGATGGTGGCGATGAAGGGGACCGGTGCGTCCAGCCCCGCCTCGATGCTGCGCGCGATCGCCTCGGCCTGGCCACGCGCCTCGGCCTCGATGCCGGGGAAGGCGCCGGAAGTGTCGACGAAACTCAGGATGGGGAGGCCGAAGCGGCCTGCCAGTTCCATGATCCGGCGCGCCTTGCGGTAGCCCTCGGGCTTGGCCATGCCGAAATTGTGCCGCAGCCGGCTTGCGGTGTCGTCGCCTTTCTCATGCCCGATCAGCATGATGCGGCGCCCGTCGATCCGCGCCAGCCCG
>JACMRO010000318.1 GCA_014376425.1 Rubritepida sp. | reverse complement strand
CTCGCCATCGGAGTCCTGGCCGAGCCGACCGCGCTCTACACCCGGCTGCGGCTGTTGCCGGAGGGATTTCGGGTGCTGATGCGGCCGGACCATCCGTTGGCCGAAGGGGTGCTGGATGTTGGCCGCTACCTTGGCGTGCCGCACCTGCTGCATTCGCCAAACGGCTCGCGCGAGGGCGCGGTGGATGAGGAGCTGGCGAAGACCGGCCGGCAGCGAAGGCTGGGCGCGGTGGTGGCGCATCTCTCGGCCGTGCCGGCCATTCTGCATGGCACCGACATGATCATGACCCTGTCGTCGCGGCTGGCTGAGATGTTGGGCCGCAGCAACGGCCTGGTGTGCCGGGAGAGCCCGCTGGCGATCCGGCATGTGCGGCTGTCGCTGGTCTTCCATCGCCGGTTCGAGGCCGATTCTGGGCATGTCTGGCTGCGGCAATTGCTGCTCCAGCTGGCCCGGGCGGTGAAGCCGTGAGCCGCGCCCGGGTTGCGGCCGTGGGTGCTCCCCCAGCGACTCCCCCTGCGTCTCCCCAGGCGGCGCCGTGATCGGTCAAGCCTTGAACGCCGACTTCATCATCATCGGCGCCGGCAGCGCGGGCTGCGTGCTGGCGAACCGCCTGTCCGCGTCAGGCGCCTCGGTGCTGCTGGTCGAGGCGGGCGGGCCGGACCGCCATCCGCTGATCCACATCCCGGCCGGCTTCGTGAAGCTGCTCGACCACCCGCGCATCAATTGGGGCTTTCGCACCGAACCCGCGCCCGGCACGGCGCACCGCGTGCTGGACTATCCGCGCGGCCGGGTGTGGGGCGGCAGCTCCTCGATCAATGGGCTGGGCCATGTGCGCGGTGACCCGTCGGACTACGATCTGTGGGCGCAGAAGGGGGCCACCGGCTGGGGGTGGGATGCCCTGTCGCCGTATTTCGAAAAGCACGAGAGCGCGCCAGCCGGCCCCGGCCGCGGCCAGGGCGGCCCCATGCCGGTCGAGCACCTGCGCGAACGCCCGGCCATCATGGACCGCCTGGCCGACGCCGCCCGCGACCTGGGCCACGCCGTACGCGAGGACATGAACGGCCCCGAGCGCGACGGCTTCTCGACCTTCCAGCAGACCAGGCGCGGCCGGCGGCGGATGTCGGCCGCGCGCGCCTATCTGGCACCCGCCCTGCGCCGGCCCAATCTGCGCGTGCTGAGCCATGCGCTGGCGTTGCGGCTGGAATTCGTGGGGCGGCGCTGTGTCGGCGTCCGTGTGCGGGTGGGCGGCGAGGAGCGGCTGTTGCATGCCGGGCGGGAGGTCATCCTCTCGGCCGGCGCCATCGGCAGCCCGCACCTGCTGCTGCTGAGCGGCATCGGCCCGGCCGATCAGCTGGCTGCGCATGGCGTGGCGGTGCGCGGTGACATGCCCGGCATCGGCGCCAACCTGCAGGACCATTACATCGTCCGTATGAGCTACCGCCTGGCCGACCACCGCTGGTCCGCCAACCGCAGGCTGCGTGGCTGGCGGCTGGGTTGGGAGGCGCTGCGCTGGGCCACGCTGGGCGACGGTATGTTGACCTGGTCGGCCGGCATGATGAGCCTGTTCGCCAGGACCGCCCCCGGGCTGGAGGCGCCCGACATCCAGATCAACGGCGGCCCGGTAAGTTGGGCGGAGGCGCCGGACGGCCGCTTCACCCGGCTGCTGGCCGGCCAGGCCGAGGCCGCGCCCGGATTCACCCTGGGCGTGTGGCAATGCCGGCCGCAAAGCCGTGGCAGCGTGCGCCTGGCCAGCGCCGACCCCGCTGCCGCGCCCATCATCGCCCCCAACCACCTGGACAGCCCGGCCGACCGCGATTGCCTGCTGCGCGGCATGAAGCTGGCGCGCGCCTGGATGGCGGCGCCGGGGCTGCGCGACGTGGTGCTGGCCGAAACCCGCCCCGGCCCTTCAGCGGCCGATGACGGGGCGCTGCTGGATTTCGCGGCGATGACCGGCGGCACCGTCTATCATCCCTGCGGCACGGTGCGGATGGGGTTGGCCCAGACGGGGGCACCGCTCGACCCGGCGCTGCGGCTCCGTGGTTTTCAGGGGCTGCGGGTGGTGGATGCGAGCGTGTTCCCGGACATCCCGGTCAGCAACATCAACGCGACGGTGTTGGCGGTGGCGGAGCGGGCCGCGGATCTCATCCTGCAGAACGGTCAGATCGAGTAGCCCCGGCCGCGCGCGACGGTTCCAGGCGGCGCCAAGGGTGCCGGTGCCGGTGCGGGTGCCGCCTGGGCTGGCGGGATGGGCTGGCCGGGCTGGCCGGGCTGCAGTCCCGTCATCACCGGTGCATCGGGATTGTTCAGCACGTCGACCAGCGTCATGCCCAGGCCGATCAGCGCCTCGGCCTCCGGCCCCGAATCGGCGGATACGCCGCTGAAGGTGACGAAGCGGTCGCCAACCACCCCGACGCAATCGCTGAGCAGCCGGGTCCCGCCGGCCGCCAGCTGATCGGCGGAGGTCGCGGCACCCGGCCGTGATGGCAGTCGCAGCTCCGCCATCACGCAATCCATCACCGGCCGCCCGTCGCGCCTGGCATTCAGGCGGTGGCGAATGATCATCGTGCCGCCCTGTTGCGCCGCGGTCTGCCGCGAGATGCCGACGGCACGGTCCAGGGCGCGCTGCGAACCCTGGCCGCTCAGCCCCTCCGCCACGCCGGGGTCGGGCATGCCGGACGCCATCAGATAGGCGACCGATGTGCCGCCGACCTGGCGGTAGAAGGCGGCGGCCGCCCTTACGTCGCCCTGGCCGCTGGTGACGGTGAGTGGGATGCGCTGGAAACCGCTGACCACCGGCGGCAGGCGCTGCATCGTCTCCATCGCGCTGCGGCTTACCGATGGGCGGCCGCCCTGGGCGCAGGCCAGCAGCAGGAACAGGGGGAGGAACGAAAGGACGCGGCGCATAGCGCAGTGTGAGATGCCGCCAGCGACGCTGGCAAGCGCAACAACCCGCTCGCCAGCGCGGCCGGCCGTGCTACAGACAATCCGTCATGCCCCGCGCCCTGGTCGAAAAATCCAGGCCCGAGGCCGTGGCGGCGCGCGCCCCCCCGCGTGCCGCAGTGCCCCCCGCGCGGCCCGTGCCAGCCACACGCCGTCCCCGCTGGGGCTGGCGGTTGCTGCGCATGGGCGTCATCGGCGCGATCTGGGGCTCGCTTCTGCTGGCCGCCATCCTGTTGTGGTTCACCCACGATCTGCCGCGGCCCGATGCGCCGCTCGCGCAATTGCGCCGCCCCGCCGCCGCCGTGCTGGCCAGCGATGGCAGCCTGCTCGCGACCCAGGGCGATTTGTTCGGCGAGGTGCTGCGGCTGCGTGACATGCCAGCACACCTGCCCGAGGCGCTGCTGGCGATCGAGGATCGCCGCTTCCGGCGGCATTTCGGGGTGGACCCCATCGGCATCGCCCGCGCGCTGTGGAGCAACCTGACCGCTGGCGAGGTGGTGCAGGGTGGCTCCACCCTGACCCAGCAGCTGGCCAAGAACCTCTTCCTCACCCCCGAACGAAGCACGCGGCGAAAGGTGCAGGAGGCGCTGCTGGCGATCTGGCTGGAGCGGCGCTTCAGCAAGGATGAATTGCTCGAGATCTACCTCAACCGGGTCTACCTCGGCGGTGGTGCGTTCGGTGTGGATGCGGCTTCGCGGCTGTTCTTCGGCATCTCCGCGCGCCGGGTCAATCTGTGGCAGGCGGCGATGCTGGCCGGGCTGCCGCAGGCGCCCAGCCGCACCAACCCGCGCACCAACCCCGAAGGCGCGATGGCGCGCGGCCTGGAGGTGCTGCGCGCTATGGTCGAACACGGCGCCATCACTGAGGCGCAGCGCGCCGCGGCCGAGGCGGCGATGGCCCTGCCGCCACGCCCCGGCCATGGTGGCGGCTGGTTCACCGACTGGGTGATGGAGACGGTGGCCGACCGGCTGCCCGAATTGCGGGATGTGACGATCCGCGGAACCCTGGAGCCACGCTGGCAGAACGCCGCCGAGACCCGGCTGCGCGGCCTGCTGGAACGCGAGGGCTTGCGCGGCAACATCGGCCAGGGCGCGGTGGTGGTGCTGGATGCCGGCACCGGCGCGGTGCGGGCCATGGTGGGCGGGCGGGATTATCGCGCCAGCCCGTTCAACCGCGTCGTCATGGCCCAGCGGCAGCCCGGCAGCGCGTTCAAGCCGGTCTACTACCTGGCGGCACTGGAGCGCGGCACCACGCCGTCGGACATGGTGGCGGACGGCCCGATCAGCCGCGGCGGCTGGTCGCCCGGTAACGGGGCCTGGCGCGCGCGCGGCGAGATCAGCATCGAGGAGGCGCTGGCGCAGAGCGTGAACACCGCCGCCGTGCGGGTGATGGAGCTGGCTGGCGGTGTGGCGGGCGCGCGGGCAATGGCGGCGCGGCTGGGCATCCGGGCGCGGCTGCCGGGCAACGGGTCGCTGGCGCTGGGCACCGGCGAAGTCACGTTGCTGGAGCTCGCGGCGGCCTACGCGCCGATGGTCAATGGCGGCCGCCGCGTCACCCCCTACGGCATCCGGCAGGTGGTGTCCGACGGCCGCATCCAGCCACTGGCCGGGGCCACGCCGGTGCAGGTGGTGGGTGAGGCGGAGGCGGCCCAGATGCGGCGGATGCTGGCCGCGGTGGTCGCTCGCGGCTCGGGCCGGGCGGCGCAGTTCCCTGGGCTGGCGGTGGGTGGCAAGACCGGCACGACGCAGGATTACCGCGACGCCTGGTTCATCGGCTACGCCGGCGAGGCGGGCGCCACCGTCATCATCGGTATCTGGCTGGGCAATGACCGAGGCGAGCCGATGGAGGAGGTGCGCGGCGGCACCCTGCCGGCGCGGCTGTTCCGCGAGATCCTGGAGGCGACGCGCTGATGCGGGAACCTGACGCGGCGGCGGTGGGGGATGCGGTGCGCCACGCCGCCAACAACCTGGCGATGGTAATCCTCAGCAACCTCGACCTGCTGGCGCGGACCGTGCCGGATGATACGCCGGCCAGCCGCCAGCTGGCGCGCAGCAGGCTGGCGGCCGAGCGCCTGCTGGCCGTGCTGGTCCCCTACACCAGGCTGGAGCGTGAACCGGGTCTGGACCTGCAGCCACCCGAAGCCGTTCTGCGCGCCCTGCTGCCGTTGCTGCAGGTGGTGGGTGGGCAGTCGTCACCGATCACGCTTGAGGCCGCCGCTGTCCAGCCCGTGAAGCTGCCGCGCCCGGCGTTGGACCTGGCGCTGGTTCGTTGGGCATTGGCCTTGGCGACGGAGGCCCCGCGCGGCGCGGCGCGGCACATCGCGCTGGAGGCCGGTGCGACGGGCGGGGCAGTGATCCGCCTCACGCCCTGCCCCGCGGGCGCCGTGGCGGCGCTGGCCGCAGCGGCCCAGGCCGGCGGCGGCGGCGCCGACCTTTCGGCTGAAGCGGCCGAATTGTGGTTTCCCGGGGGATAGGCTGGGGTGACTGTTCACGGCGACGGCCTTGCCGTCCCGCTGACGGGCGGATCGAGAGCGCTGGCGCCAAACACCCGTTCAGAACACGGAAACCGTTTCTTCCGGCCGGAGCGTCGCACCGCTTCCCGATCCCCACACCCCGCATCGCTCGCGCGTTGGGCGTATCGACAGGCCGGCTGGCTCAGCGCCGGCGGTTCTCCTCGCGGCGCAGGTCGTAATTCATCCAGCAGCTGTTGGGCCGGTTGGCCTGCCGGCCCTCGAAGCGGTCGCCGGTGATCTGGCCGGTGCCGGCCAGGAATGTGCCGAAGCGCGGCAGCGTCACCGCGCCTTGCGGGTTCACCTCGCCCACCATCTCCGGGTCGCCCAGCATCGCAGGCAGCGTGGCGCGGCCAGCGGCGACCTGCATCGTCACCCGCTCGCGCCCGAGGCGGCCACCGGCGCGGCATTCATGGGTTCGAAAGCCGGCATAGACGCCATCGAGCGGCTGGGTGCGTTGCGCGGCGGCGGGGACGGCCAGCAGCAGCATCAAGGCGAGCGCCAAATGTTTCATGCGAATTTTCCGGTCTTGGGGAAGCCATGCGGTGGTGATTTGCCGGCGCCGGCGCGGTTGCCGCGCCATTCGCCCAGGTTGGTCCCGGTGCGGGTGCGGCCGCCGGCTTGCGGCCAGGTCAGGCCCTGATCCGCCAGGAACACCACGGCGTCCGACAGCTCCGCGCCCTTGTAGGATTGCAGCTGCACGCCGCGGCCGCGCGCCATGACCGGTAGCTGGTCGGCCGGGAAGATCAGCAGTTTGCGGTGGTTGCCCAGCACGGCGATGGTATCGCCCAGGGCTTGCCGGCAGACGGCGGCGCGGGTGCCGCCCTCCAGCGTCATCACCTGCTTGCCGGTGCGCTTCTCGGCCAGCATGTCGTCGGCCTCGATCAGGAAGCCCTTGCCGTCGGTTGCCGCCAGCAGGAAGCGGCCGGTGGGCTTGAACATCGCCAGCGGCGCGTCGTCCTGGCCCATCTCGACCATCAGGCGCAGCGGCTGGCCATCGCCGCGGCCGCGCGGAATGGTGTCGGCGCGCAGCGTGAAGGCGCGGCCGCCGGTGGTGAAGACGACGACGCGGTCGGTGGTTTCGGCGTGGAGTGCGAAGGCCAGCGCGTCGCCCTCCTTGAAGCGCAGCTCGGCATCGGCGGCGAGGTGGCCCTTCTGGGCGCGGATCCAGCCTTTCTCGGACAGGATGATGGTGATGGGCTCGCGTTCGACGAAGGCGGCTTCGTCCACCTGGATGGCGGGGGCGCCGCCGGCGACGACGGTGCGGCGGTCGCCCAGGGGGCCGCTGCCAAAGCGCTTGGCGGTGTCCTCGATCTCACGCGCGATGGCGCGCCAGCGGCGGGGTTCACTCGCCATCAGCGCGTCCAAACCGGCCTTTTCCTTCGAGAGCTTGTCGTGCTCTCGGCGGATTTCCATCTCCTCCAGGCGACGCAGGCTGCGCAGCCGCATGTTCAGCACCGCGTCGGCCTGCACCTCGCTGAGGCCGAAGGCGGCCATCAGGGCAGGGCGCGGCTCATCCTCCTCGCGCACGATGCGGATCACCTCGTCGAGGTTGAGGTAGACGATGAGGTAGCCGTCGAGGATTTCCAGCCGCCGCGCGATATGCGCCAGGCGGTGCGTGGTGCGCCGCGTCAGCACCTCATGCCGGTGGTCCAGCCATTCGCGCAGCACCTGGCGGAGGCCCATGACGCGCGGCGTGCGGCTGGCGTCGAGCACATTCATGTTGAGCGGAAAACGCGATTCGAGCTGCGTTGCGCGGAACAGGGTTTCCATCAGCACCGCGGGTTCCACCGTCCGCGCGCGGGGTTCGAGCACCAGGCGCACCAGGTCGGTGCTTTCGTCGCGCACATCGGCCAGCAGGGGGAGCTTCTTTTCCTCCAGCAGCAGCGCGAGCTGTTCGATCAGCTTGGCCTTCTGCACCTGATAGGGAATTTCAGTGACGACGATGTTCCAGGTACCGTTCTTCGCCGGCTCCACCTCCCATTTCGCGCGCAGGCGAAAACCGCCGCGGCCGGTGGCGTAGGCCTCGCGGATGCTCTCGGCGCTCTCCACCAGGGTGCCGCCAGTGGGGAAATCCGGGCCTTTCACATGCGCCAGCAATTCGTCGATCTCGGCGCGGGGGTTGGCGATCAGAACGAGCGCGGCGCCGCACAATTCGCCCGCATTGTGTGGCGGGATGGAGGTGGCCATGCCCACCGCGATGCCGGTGGCGCCATTGGCCAGCAGGTTGGGGAAGGCGGCGGGGAGGACGATGGGCTCGCGCTCCTCGCCATCGTAGGTGGCGCGAAAATCGACGGT
>JACMRO010000027.1 GCA_014376425.1 Rubritepida sp. | reverse complement strand
CTTCGAGATCGCAGCGCCACCTGATCTGCCACCCGAATTACTTGAATACCAAGTGGTGCTTGGCCGGGGCTGGCTTTCGCCCTGGGTGACGGCAGGCGATTTCTGCGGTAGCCGCGGCATGGGTCTACCGATCCTGGGCCTCCGGGTGAGGTTGTTGGGCGAGGCAGCCGGGCAGTGGCGCCTGCGCTACGCCGCCCGCTGCACCGATGGTCGGGAGCTGCCCGAGGTCGGCCCGGGTGAACCTTGCGAGGCTGCCGATCTGGTGCCCCTGGCGGCCATCAAGGTCACCCTGGAAGCCCTTGGCGAGACCCGGAGCGCGCCCACGCGCAAAAAGCCGGCGCCGAGGAAGGCCTGATGCCGCCCCGGCCGCCTGGTCGCGGCCGAATCACGACCAGCCCTGCGGCCCAGGGCGAACTGCGCTGGTTTGCCCCTGCGCAAGGCCCCCAGGGCTGGTTGATGGCGGGCCAGACCACCAGGCCCTGGCCGGCGACCCTGCCCGCCGCCGAAGCGCGGTTCGAGGGCGCGGTGCTGACCGGTTCCCTGCTGACGGTATTCGGTGACGCGGACGGCCATGGCGTGCACGCTTTCCTGGCGCTGCTGCACGCTCCCCACCCGGCTTGCGGCCAGCTGCTGGAACTGGTGGTCCCAGCGCATCCCAGGCTTAGCGGCGCCACGGCGTGCGCCGCCGCAGGCCGCGCCGGCCGCGCCCTGCTGAATGGCTTCCCGGCAGGGCCAGCCTCCGCGGCCCTGCGCGCGTCGCTCCCTCGCCCCGACTTTGCCGGCACCGATTCCCTGACGGCGCTTGCCCTCCCCATCCGCCTGGTCATCGATGCCGTGGTGCAAGTGCCGCCCGACGGCATCGCCATCGCCGGCGCGCTGTTCGACCCGATGCGGCTGGTGGCGCGAGTGGGCCTGCGCCGGGGCGACGTACTGACGCCGCTCGACCGCAAGGTCTGGGCGGAACTCCCCCGTCCCGTTGAGGCGACCGCTGAGCGGGGGGCCGGCCCGGACACGTCGGGGTTCATCGCTCATGCAATTCCCCCGTCCGGCCCGCCGCCCGACTGCCTGGAAATCGAGACGCGCGACGGTGATATTGGCCACCTGCCGCTGCCGCCGCCGCAGCCCGGCGCCAGCCTTTCCGTCATCCAGCAGTTCCTGGCGGTTCCGCGCCAGCCCCTGGCACGGATGGCCGCGGTCATGACGCACACCATCGGCCCGATCGCCCGGGGCCTGAACCGGGCGCGCCTGGCGCAGCGCCCCGCGTCCCGGCGGACGGAGTATGGCCCACCCCCGGCGGCGCCGGCGCGCAGCCTCATCATTCCGCTGCATGGCCGGCTCGACTTCATGGCGATGCAGCTGGCGCTGTTCTCCGCGCGGCCTGATCCGGGCGCCGAGATCATTTACGTGCTGGACGATCCGCAGCTCTGGAACGAGGCGGAGCGTCAGGCGCAATCCTGCATCGTGCGTTTCGGCCTGCCTTTTTCGCTGATCGATCTGGGAGCCAATCTGGGTTATGCGCCGGCCAACAATGCGGGCATCGCGGCCGCTCGCGGCCATCATCTGTGCCTGCTGAACTCCGATGTGTTCCCCGCCGGTAACCAGGGCCTTGCCTGGCTTGCCACGCTCTGCGGCACG
>JACMRO010000317.1 GCA_014376425.1 Rubritepida sp. | reverse complement strand
GCGGCTGGTCACGATGACGCGCAGCCGGCCCGCGCGCAGCACCGCGGTCGGGCCCAGGTCGACCGCCGTGCCGGCCTCCATCGGGCCCTCGTTGCGAAAGCGGCCATCGGTCAGCGACTCCACCGTGCCGGCGAAGGGCACCGGTGGGCCGAAGGCCGGGGTGGTGCGGCCCCCGAGCGGGCGGTTCAGCGCGCCGCCCAGGCCTGCCTGCTGCGCCGCCGCCACCGCCCCGGGGTCGTGCAGAAAGGCGAAGATCGTCTCGACCGGCGGCGCCGCTTCGATCAGCAGGCGCAGCATGGCGGGCGTGTCGCAGGCACCGCCGCTCAGCGGGTTATCCGCCGGGTCGAGCAGCGCGACCAGGCCCGGTGGTGCGGCCAGCAGTTCGGCCAGAGCGGCACTCGGTGGCGGCAGGGTGACGGCTAGGCGGTCCAGCCGGGCCGAGAGCGCTGCCATCACCGCGCGGGCGGCAGTGCGCGCGGCGGCCTCGGTGCTGGCCCAGGCGATGGCGGCGGGCCCGGCTGAGGGTGTGTCGCCCCAGGCGAAGCCGCCGAACAGGGAGATTTCCGGCACGCTGGCGGATTCGAGCGCGGCGGCGGCGGCCCACACCTCGGCCATGGGCCCCGCCTCGCTGCGCATGTGAAAGCTGTGCAGGACCCGCGGCAGCTTGGCCGTGGAGGAGTATAGCCGCCGCCCCTCCATGCGCCCGCGCAGCAGCCGCAGCGCGCGCCAGGCGGTGTCCGCCATGTCGGTATGGGGATAGTGGCGATAGGCGCTGGCGCCATCCAGCAACAGCGCCATGCGGCTATCGATGTTGGCGTGCATGTCGAAGCTGGCCACCATCGGCATGTCGGGGCCGACTATACCGCGCGCCAGGCGGATGACGGTGAGGTCGGCCTGCGGGTCGGACTGGGTGATGCAGGCGCCGTGCAGGGAGAGGTACACGCCGTCAAACCCGCCCGCGGCCAGGCCGTGCGCCACCTCGTCCCACCACAGGGCGAAGGCTTCATCCTCCATCGGGCCGCCGGGCTGGGCGCTGGCGCAGCGCAGCATGGTGGCCTGCCATCCCGTTTCGCGCAGGAAGGCGTCCACGCCGCCCAGTTCGGTCGCGGTGTTGCGGTAGCCGCTGCGGGCGTCGCTGCCGGCTACCCATTCGCGGGACTGGAAGGCGCTGAGCGGGGTGGGTTCGGGGGCAAAGGAATTGCCCTCGAACCAGAGGCGGGCGACGGCGATGCGGGGCATGGACCGGGAAACTGGCAGGGGTGGCGCAGGGGCGCTAGCCTGCGCGAACACTGCACCGGAACCTACCGCATGAACCGCCGCCCGATGCCCGCCGCCGCCGCCGCGCCCGCCTTCGCACCCGCCTTCGGACAGGGGGCGGCGCTGAAGGTCTTTGGCGCCGGCGCCGGCAGCGCCTTCCTGCCCTATGCCGAGGGGCTGGCCGGCTTCCTGCGCGGCGCCGGCATCGCGGCCGAGGCGCGGACCAGCACCGGTTCGCTGCAAAATATGGGCTTCGTGGAGGACGACCCCGGCGCCATCGGCACCGCCTTTCTGGGTAGCGTGCAGGACGCGCTGGCCGGCACTCCGGCGGCGGGCGGGCGGCGGCATGGCGCGGTGCGCGCATTGTTCCCGATGTATGAGACCGCCTTTCATGTCGCGGCGCTGACCAGCAGCGGCATCACCGGCTTCGCCCAGCTGGCCGGCAAACGGGTGGGGGCGGGGCCGGCGCGCGGCCCGGCGGAGACGTTCCTGCGCGCGGCGTGCGAGGCCGCGGGCATCGACGTGCAGGTGGTGAGCGGCGACCCGGCGGCGATGAGCGAGGGATTGCTGGCGGGGGGGATGGATGCGTTGTGGCAAGGCGCCATCGTGCCGATCCCCTCACTGCTGGCGGTGCTGGGGCGGGCGCCGGCGGTGGTGTTCGGGCCTGGTGCGGCGATCGCGGCCCGGGTGGTGGCGCGCATGCCCTATTTGGCGCCCAGCGTGGCGCCACCCGGCACCTATCCCGGCCAGGCGGCGCCGGTGGGAAGCTTCGCCGCCTGGAACTTCGTGGTGGCCAATACCGCCATGCCCGACGACGCCGCCCACGCCATTACCCGCGCGGTACTGGGCGCGGCCGACCCGGCACGGCAGATTCACCCCAGCGCCGTCGGCACCCGCGCCGCCGATGCCGGCACCAACCGCATCCTGGCCTTCCACCCCCG
>JACMRO010000316.1 GCA_014376425.1 Rubritepida sp. | reverse complement strand
GGTCGTCGAGGACCCTGAATTCGTCGCCCAGGCGGATGCGTTCGGCTACAGCGCCGACTTCCAGGGGCCGGAGCAATGGATGGGCCAGGTGCGCGCCACGGCCTACGATCTGGCCGTCAGGTGGCGCACCAGCCCATGGACGCAGCGCGCCGGCTGAAGAAGGAGTTGAAAAAACCTCCCCATTCATGGCATGTATCCGTGGTTCCAATCTCAAACGAAAAGTCAGTTAATTTGGACAGCGTCGTCTTCCCGAACGTCGCGACATGCCAAAGCCGCGCGTGAATCGCCGGTCGGGTAGTTCGGGGGAGGTGCTGGTGCTGGCGCGCCACCCCGCCATCATCGCGGCCGCCACCGATGTCGCGCTGCGCGTCTCCGGCCGGTCGCCCCACCTGCTGCACAACCCGCGCGAGGCGCTGGCCGCGCTCAGCCGCCCCGGCCTGCCGCCGCGACGGGTGATGCTGGAACCCGCGGTCGCCGGCGACAGCTGGGCTGAACTGCTATCCACCTTGGATGACCCGGCGCTGACGGACGCCATCGTGTTCGTCGCCGCCGGCCCGGATGGGGTGCCCGACGGCGTGGCAGTGATGCCGCCGGAAACCGACCGCATGGTAGCAGCGCTGAATGCGCCGCGGCCGGGCAACCGCCGCCCGCCGCCGCACAGCGCCGAAGCGTTGGCCGCGGGACTGGATCGCGGTGCCCTGCTGGTGCGCTACCAGCCCGTGGTGCGGGTGCAGGACCGCCGGCTGATGCTGGTCGAAGCCCTGGCCCGCTGGCGCGGCAGCCCCATGGTGCATGGGCCCGACAGCTTCGTGCCACTGGTCGAGCGGGCGGGGTTGTCCCGAGCGCTGGCGGTGGCCGTGGTCTCCGGCGCGGCGCGCGACATGGGCGGCCTGGCCGGGCGGCTGCCCATCGGCGTGTCGGTCAATGTCTCGCTGGATCAGCTGTTGCGGATGGATCTGGCGAGCTGGATCGGCCGGGCGCTGCGCACCGGCAGCCTGCCCGCCCACCGCCTCTCGCTGGAACTGACCGAGACGACCGAAGTGCACGACCTCGCGACATTGGGGCGGGCGATCGAGCGCATTCGCGCCGCGGGGCACCAGGTCTTCCTCGATGACCTGACGATAGACGATGTCCGGCTGCGGTTGATGCGGCTGCCCTTCGCCGGGGTGAAGCTGGACAAGGCGCTGGTCGGGCGGCTGCCACATGATGCGCGGGCCCGCCGCTTCGTGCGCGAGGTCATGGCACAAGCCAACCGGGCCGGGCAGGTGGTGACCGCCGAGGGCGTTTCCGACGCGCGGCTGTGGCGGGCGGTGGCAGGGTTGGGGGTACATCGGGCGCAGGGCTTCTGGGTCGGCCGGCCGTTGCCCTACAGCGTGCTGCCTTTCTGGGCGCGGAGCTGGGCGGCGTCACCCCGGGGTTGAGTTCCAGGGCAGCCATTGCACATCGGCGATCCGCCGCGCGCCGCTGACCAGCATGGCCAGCCGGTCGAAGCCCATAGCGATGCCGCTGGCCGCCGGCATGCCGTGTTCCAGCGCCGCCAGGAAGTCCTGGTCCACCGGCCAGGCGGCGGCAGGGCCATGCAGCCGCACACGCTCGGCCATGTCGTGCTCCAGCCGCGCGCGTTGCTCGGCCGGGTCGGTCAGCTCCTCGAAGGCATTGGCCAGTTCCAGCCCGCCCACGAACAGCTCGAAACGCAACGCCGCGCGTGGATCGGCGGGGTCGCGCCGCGCCAGGGCGGCCTGCGGCGCCGGCCAGTGGGTCAGGAAGCCGGTGAGATGCGGCTCCACCCGCTCCAGCAGCAAGCGAAAGAAGCCGTCCTCCCAGCTCTCATCCGCCGGGCCACCGGTGCCCCGCAGCGCGGTCGCGTCGCCCTCGCTGGCCAGGATGTCGAGCCCGCCGCACCAGCGGTCGAAGGCCTCGGCCACCGAGATGCGCGCGAGTGGCGGGCAGGCCGGCCAGACGGCCCGCAAATAGGCCTCCGTCTCATCCATCATGCCGGCCATGGACAGGCCCGGCCGGTACCATTCCAGCATGGTGAATTCGGGCGCGTGACGGTCGGAAATCTCGCCGTTGCGCCAGACCCGCGCAAGCTCGAAGACCGGCCCCGCACCGCCCGCCAGCAGGCGTTTGATCGCGAGC
>JACMRO010000315.1 GCA_014376425.1 Rubritepida sp. | reverse complement strand
TGCGCCAGCGCCAGCTGCGGCCGGTTGTCGGAGGGGAAGCGGGTGGACAGACGCGACAACCCAGCCTGTGCCTCGCCAAAGCCCTGCTCGGTGCCGGCCAGAGTCTGGTAGAACTCGACGGCATATACGTCGGGCGGCTGGTTGCCGCGGAACAACTCGCGGTAGCGGGCAATCGCCTCGGCGGTGCGGCCGGCCTGGGCCAGGCGCCGCGCCTCGGCCAGCGCGCCCTGGTCCACCGTCGCGGCGCGCACGTTGATGTCGGTCTCGGCCACGCGCGGGTCGTTTGGCGCCACCTGGCGCAGCCGGGCCAGATAGGCCTCGGCGGCGGGGCGGTTGCCGACCTGGGCCTGTGCCTGGGCGGCACCGGCCAGCGCGTCGGCATTGCGCGGATCCACCGCCAGCACCCGCTCCAACGTCCGCACCACCAGCTCGGGCCGGTTCTGCAGCCGCCAGTAATTTGCCTGGTCGATCAGCGCCTGCACGCCACGGGTGTCCTGCTGGGCCAACGCAGGCAGGCTCACCGCCACGCCGAAGACGGCGGCGAGAAGTCGGGTGCGGTGGGTCATCCGGAGGTCCTTGCGCGCAGACGCAGCGCGGCACGGCGGCGCAGCACCCAGTACAGCGGCCCCACCATCAGAATGATCGCGACGATCAGGATCAGCAGGATCGCCCAGGGCTGGGCGGCCAGATATTGCTGCGGATACAGCCAGGGCGGGATCGATCCGACATTGTAGGTCGAACCCAGCCGGTAGCCCTCGACCCGGCCGCCCGACAGCAAGGCCACGTCGCCCTGGATGCGCGGCAATTGCTCAGGGTCGCGCAGTGCCGCCAGCATGCCTTCCATCCCGGCCGGCGTGGAGCCGGTTAGCGCCACCACCGAACGGCCGGCGCGCAGCGGGCTCTGGAAGCCCACCAGCAGGCCAAGCGCTTCGCCCGGTGCGGCAAGCTGGGCCGCGACACGCTCGCGCTCCTGCCGCGCCCGGTTGCCGCCGAAGACGGCGCGGAAATCGCCCAGCGGATCGGACAGGTTGACCGAAAGGCGGTTGCCCTCCAGCGACACCGGCCCGTCGCGCAGCAGCGTGGCCAGCGCCGGCTGGCGGCCGAGCGCGCCGATGACGATCAGGTCACGGTCCGCGCTGGCCTCGAGCCCGTTCGGCCGGACCACGCTCAACCCGGTTGCCGGGTAGCCGACAATGGCGGCCATCCGGCCCACCAGCCCAAGTGCTGCTGTCAGTTCCTGGCTGTTAGGCCGCTCCGGCAGCACCATCGCGGTCTGGCTGAGGTCGGCCAGCTTGGTGAAGGGGAAGCCGGCGGAGACGAAATGCGCCAGATTGGGCAGCGCCACGAAGCGATGCGCGTTCGACAGGTCCAGCGTGCTGTCGCTGTCGATCGCGGCACGCACGTCACCCGGCACCGCTACGCAGTCGCCACGATGCAATGGCCGCATGTCGAAGCGCAGCTGCAGTTCATTTTGGCCGAAGATCATCCAGGGCGGAATGCCAAGCGTGGCCTGCGTCCGTTCCACCGCGCCAACCTGGCGCGACAGCCATGACCAGGGCCAGGACGGGTCGGCGCCACGCAGCGGCAGGCTGCGCAGGAACACGTCGTTCACCGCGACGTCGAGCCGCGAGACGGCCACGTCCATCACCGGCCCGGGCGGTGAGCGGAAACGGATATCCGCCTGCAATGGCCGGTTACGCCAGGTGTAGAGGTCGGGCGCGGTGCGGAACGGCACCGAGATCGCGCCCGGCACGTAGCCGAAGGCCTGCAGCTCGGACGGGTCCATGATCTCGCCCAGCCGCACGGGCCGGGACGTGTTGATCCAGCGCGGCGCGTCATAGGGCGCACGCACCGGCACATTCTGCGCCTGCACCAGGGCGCTCTCGCCCGACAGCGCCTCGCGGCCGACCGCCAGGGCCGAGGCCGCGGTCACCGCCTCGGCACCCGAACGGCCGCCGATGACGAGGAGCAGCCCAAACTGGTCGTTCGGATTCTGCACCAGCGCCAGCGTGGGCCCGTCGAAACGTGGCAGGGTCACGCCCGGCACCGAATCGGGGCCGGTGGCGATCACCACCGCATTGCCGCGATCGGGCAGACTGGCCTGCACCGGGAAGTTGGCGCCGCGATAATCCGCCTGCACGGCGAACCAGCTGGATGCGATGACGGCGGCGCGAATTACCTCATTGCCCGCCGTATCGGCCATGATGACCGGCAGGTTCAGCGGCTCGCGCAGCAGTCGCTGGTCGAAGAACGGCTCAGGCAGCCGCGCCAGATCGCGGGTCAGCGGCAGCCGCTCCAGCGTCAGGCTTAGCGTGCTGGTGTCGCTGATCGTGCTCCACAGCAGGCCCGAGAGCGGGTCATTGCACTCCACCGCGTAGCGACCGCTGAAGCGGAAGTTCAGCCGGTTGTTGTCGGCGAAAAATACCGGGTTGACCGGGAATTGCAGCGGCCCGAAGGCCGGCCGATTACGGTCGGGCTGGATCGCGCCGATGAACTGCTCGTTCAGCGTGATCGCGATCTGGCTCAGTTCGGGGATCAGCGCCGGCGAGGTGGCGCCCTGCAGGTTGATCGAAGCGGCGGTTACCACCTCGTCGCCGCGCACGCCGAACAACACGCCCTGCAGGTCGGACACGCCGCGCAGCTGCATCGGTCCGCGCAGGCCAAGCTGGCGCAGCGTGCGGGTTCCACGCCGCGTGCCGGCCGGGTCTGGCTGGTTTTGCTGCGTCGTCAGCAGCGGCGTGGTGCCGATCACCGGCGGCAGCGCCGGACGGTCGGGCTGGGCCTGGCCCACCGGGGCCAGGCTGGCCGGCGGTGGGGGCGCGGCAGCCGGGGCAGCAGGCCCGCGCTGAGCGGCGGCAGGTGCCGCCAGCAGGCCCACGCCCAGCACGATCGCCGCAGCGCGACGGATGTTTGCCCGCAAGGCCGCCTCCCGGGCCGAAGACGGCGCGGCCGCCTGGGGCCTTGGGTTGACCTTGGGCTTGCGCCGGAAAGAGAACTGCGAACCACCCGCGAACAAACCACCGATCGACACCGCGACTTCCTTCAGCGAACGCAGCGGCCGGTCGGGACGGATGTCGTCCCAATCCACCCAGGCATCGGCACGGCCAAGCACGGCGCGCACGATCTGGCCTTCGTCACGCAAATCCTGCGGCACGAAGCGTATCTGGGCGCGGCCATCCTGCCAGCGCAGCACTTCCGCGGGCACCGACACGCTTTCCGCCCCCACCTGCAACTCGACCGTCACCAACTGATCTTCCTCCAGCCCTGGGGGCCGTTCCATGCTCAGGGCAGCACCGCCCAGCGACAGGTCCTCCGACATGCCGGCAATCCGCCGGCCATCGGGCAACACGATCGCCGCACCGATCTCGGCGCCGATGCGGGCGCGTTCACGCACCTGCCGGCGCTCACGGCCCACAGCCAGGCCGGCCAGCACCGTCAGCAGGGTCAAGGTCGCCCAGACGATGTTCAGCGCGTAGGCCTGAAATTCCAGCGATGCCGGCGGGTTGGCGGCCAGGCCGTAGATGCCGAACATCAGCCCGACGATCAGGAACACTGCCAGCACCATGTTCGGGCCCACGGCGCGCAGATCGAAGAAGCCCTCATCCAGCGTGCCGCCCTTATCCGTCACGTTGAATTTGCCGCGCCGCGGGTCGAGTATTGTCGCCAGCGTTACCGGGATCAGATAGATCGTCAGCACGCTCTCATAAATCTCCGACCAGAAGCTGTGGCGGACCGAGCGCTGCACCCGCGACGCGGTGGCGATGGAGTGCACGATGTGCGGCCCCGCATAGGCCACGATGGCGAGCGGCGAGGCGGCGATGATGTTCTCACCGAACAGCAGGAAGGCCAGCGGCGCCGTGAGGAACACGAAGCGCGGCAGCGGGAACAGGAAGTGGAACATCGCCATGAAATAGCAGAGGCGCTGCGCCAGATTGAGATTGGTGGCAAAGAGCGGGTTCTCGATCCGCATGATCTGGATCATACCGCGCGCCCAACGCATGCGCTGGCCGATATGCAGCATCAGCCGCTCGGTCGCCAGGCCAGCCGCCAGCGGCACCCGCAGATAGGCAGTGCGCCAGCCGGCTTTCTGCATCCGCAGCGAAGCGTGGCAGTCCTCCGTCACCGTCTCGGTCGGCACGCCGCCGATCTCCTCCAGCGCGGTGCGCCGGATGACGGCGCAGGAGCCGCAGAAGAAGGTCGCGCCCCAGAAGTCGTTGCCCTGCTGGATCAGCCCGTAGAACAGCAGTCCCTCATTCGGCACCCGCTGGCCGGAAGCCAGGTTCCGCTCGAACGGGTCAGGCGAATAGAAATAATGCGGCGTCTGCACCATGCACAGGCCGCGGTCGCGCAGCATCCAGCCCACCGTCAACTGCAGGAAGGCGCGGGTCGAGACGTGGTCGCAATCGAAGATCACCACGTATTCGCTATCGGTCTGCGCCAGCGCGTGGTTGATGTTGCCGGCCTTGGCGCCCTTGTTGTCGGGGCGGATGATGTAGCCGGCGCCGCACTCGGCGGCGAATTGGCGAAACTCCTCGCGCCTGCCGTCATCCAGCACGTAGACGTTCAGCTTGTGCTTCGGCCAGTCGAGCGCCAGCGCCGCGAACACCGTCGGCCGCACCACTTCCAGCGGCTCGTTGTAGGTCGGGATGAACACATCGATCGATGGCCAGCTTTCCGGGTCCGCCGGCAGCGGCACCGGCTTGCGGTCCAGCGGCCACACCACCTGGAAGTAGGACAGCACCAGCGCCACGATCGCATACACCTCGGCCATCAGCAGGCCGGTGCCCAGAAAGGTCTGCCAGAAGCCCGAATAATCCAGTGTCTCGGTCACTCGCCAGTAGATGTAGCGCACCGAGATAATCGATGAGAGCGCCGCCAGGAACAGGGTGATGGTCCTGCCTTCGAAGCGGTTGAAGATCAGGAAGATGACGAAGCCGCCCAGACCCATCAGCGCCTGCTGCTCCGGCTCCAGCGGCACCACGATGACGGCAAGTGCCGCGATCAAACCGATGATGGTCGAAACCCAGCCAAACCAGGCCTGCCGCATCAGCGGCAATCGCGCGAGTCTTTCGCGCCGCGCAGCAACAAAACTCATCGTGCGCCCCAGCCCTGTTGCAACGTGTCCGGTACCGCCGGCATCGCGGCCTCGATGCCGCGGGCCACCTCGCGCAGATCCTCCGCCGCCTGACTGTTGGGGGAAATGTCGAGGATCAGCCGCTGCGCCGCCAGCGCCTCGGCCACCGCCTCCTCACGCGCGACCGCGCCAAGCAGCCGTGGCCCCAGATGCCGCGCCACCGTTTCGGCCGCGGCGCGCGAGAGGCGGGCATTGGGGTCCACCCCGTTCAGCAGCACCCGCAGCCGGCCAGCGAACAGCGCCGCCATGGTGCCCTGGCCCAGGAAGCGACCGTTGTCGATCTCCGGCACCAGCGCCGCCGAGGTCGCGTCCGCCAACAGCACGGCGATCACCAGGCTGGCCATCGGCGCCAGCAGGTTAAGCGCATGCGAAGGTCCAGGAGGTGTGTCGGCGATTACCACCAGGCCCGGGTCGGCCAGGATAGCGCGCATGGGTGCGGCGAGCAGTTCCGGATCACGCTCGATCGCCGAGGACAGGCCCAATGCGCCGCGAATGTCGATGGCGCCGTGTGGCAGCAACATCACCCCGCTCGCAGTTTGCCGTGCAACGTTTCGCCAGTCCGGGCGTTTTGGGAGGTTAGCAAGGAAGCCCGCACCGTCCGACAGGGGCACGCCGAAATGCAGCCGCAGCGTATTCTGCGGGTCGAAATCGATGACCAGGACCCGGCGCCCATTTCGGCGCAGGGCATCTGCGATGTTGGCTGCCATCGTGGTCTTGCCGACGCCACCTTTCGGGGAGGCGAAAATAATCAGTGGCATGTGGCCTCCGGCGGACTAGCGGCCGGGCTGCGCACCAAGCGCAGCCCGAAACGCATCAAAGGGGGACGGTGGTGGAGTCGCACCAGCCGCTATCAGCCGCATAACGTCAGAAAGGGGAACTGCCACGGCCGCCGCCGGCAGTAGGCCGGACGGGTGGGATTGCGCGGCGGCCGGAATTGGAGCCTGGGCGGCGAGGTCCCAGGCTCCACCAGTTCCGGGTAGTGACAGCGGCGGCCCCGCATCCGCCGTCGCAGCGCCGCGTCGCAGCCTGGCCAGTGTACCGGACGCCGGTGCCTCGGCCCGGGACGGCGCGCCATCCTCTGCCTGATGCCCGATCGATTCGAGCAACCGGAAACCGCCTGCGGGGTCAGGCGGGTTCAGCCCTGTTGCAGGCAGACTACCGGCTGGCTGGGCCAGCGCCAGCAACGCCGGTGCGGCCGTGGGCGGCAGCGGCGCCGCGGAAGATTCCGGCCAGGAGAAGAGTGGCGGTGCAGGCGGTGGCTCGGGCAGGGGCGCCGGCGCTTCCTGCGCCGGCGCCTGGCCTGACAGCGGCGGCAGGCCCAGATCGAGCGGAGGCAGCGCCTGGTCGAGCGGCGGCAGCGTGGGGTCTAGCTTCGGCAGTGCCGTCTGAGCGGCCGGGAAAGCGTCGTAGGCGAGGATCGATGCGGGAGCCTCGTCGAACGCCATTGCATCGGATGGCTCCGGAGGCGACGTCTGCGGCATGGCTGGGGAGGCGTCATCGAGCGCCAGCAGTAAGGCCGACGGCTGCATCTGGTCTTCCACGGCGGGCGTGGCATTCTGGGGCGCCAGCGTCCCGGCCACGCCAGGGCGCACCCGCACCGGCTCGTTGCCAAAGCTGCGGTACTTGAAGCCAGGCGTGTTCATTGCGGCCGCCATCCGTGCCACATCATTATCTTGTGCCATGCCGCCGATTCCCAGACTCCGCTTTGACCATGCCCTCAACCGCCTGGCAGCGAAACTGCCCAAACTTAGGATTTCATCGGGTTTCCCGGTGTTGTCACTATAAAGTTGCACCTGTTTCGCGGCGGGCGAGTGAAACCAGGGCAGTCAGCGCGCCGGAATAATAGTTCGGCATCGCATCCCCGGTCGCCACGCCCTGGATGGCCCGCGCCGGCCTGCCGGCCATCGCGGCGGCATAGGCCGCGATGGCGGCGATCCCGGGCGAGGCCTCATAGGGCGATGTCGCATTGGTCGCCAGGTCAGCCCAGGCCGGCAGCGTGCGGTGCGCCGGATCGGCCCAGAATGCCGCGGCGGCGTGCACTGCCGGCTCGCCGGTCAGCCCGGCCCAGCCGAGGTAGAGCGGCACCCGCACCGCGTCGTAGGAGAAGCGCGGCGCCCAATGCGTCGGCAGGCTTAGCCGCCGGTCCGCCTTGGCGACCGTCAGCCAGTCCGGCGGCAGCCCCCAACGGCCGAAACGCGCGCTTCGCAACAGGGTCAGCCCGTCGCTCGTCAGCCGCACCCAGGCCGGGTCGGGCACCGCCATGGCCAGCCGGCGGATCGCCGGGAAGCAATAATAGGATGGGTTGACGACGACGTGGTCCCGCCGTTCGAATCCGCGCACGCCCGGCAGCAGCAGTGCCATGCCACCAGCGTTGCGAACGAGCAGGCGCAGGATATCGCGGCCGATGGCCTGGGCTCGCTGGGTGTGATCGACCGCACCCCATGCCTCCCCCGCCTCAAGCAGCGCCCAGGCCAGGAACAGGTCGCCATCGGTCGCGTTGTTGGTGTCCTCCACCGGGTTGGCGTCGGCGGGGCGAAAGCGCCAGGCGTGCAGCGCGTCACGCGGCCGTTGCAGGGTGCGCCGGGTCCAGCCCCAGATCCGGTCGAAGCTTGCCCGGTCGTCGGCGCGGACTGCCATAAGCATGGCGAAGCCCTGGCCTTCGGTGTGCGAGACCTGGCGATTGCCGGTGTCGACCACCCGGCCATCGGGCGCCATGTAGCGACCCCGGAAGCGCAGCCAGTCCGCCCGGGCACGGTCCGTGGTGCCAATATCCTGACTGTGGCCCTGCGTGGCAGGCGCCAGCCACGCAGCGCCAAACCCCAGCCCAGCGCCCAGCATTGCGCGCCGGCCCGGCTCCTGCGCCAGATTCGGCCCGTGCGAAAAACCCTGGGCTGCCAACTGCGAACTCCCGCTTAAACTTGCAGTGGCATCACGCCATGCCATGCAATGCGCCCTACCGTCGCAATGTCTAAAAATGAAAGAATTCTTCCAAGATTGCCGCCCTGCTTAGCGCGAGTGTCCGGGCGATGCCTTGCCATAAAAGTAATGACTGTTCAATTTCCTGTGTAAGCAACGGAGCTATCGTCCATGAGCCTCAAACTTGTTACCTTCGCCGATGCACATGGTAGCCGGCCCGGTGCGATGGTCGGCACCGACCAGGTGCTCGACCTGGTCGCCGCCGGCGCATTGCCCGCGGGTGCCATAACAATGCAGGCGCTGATCGAAAGCGGCGCGTCCACCCTGGCCGCCATCCGCGCCGCCGTGGCCGCACCGCCCGCCGGCGCGCTGCTCCAGCTGGCCGACGTGCAACTGCTGGCGCCCATCCCGCGGCCGCACCGCAATGTCTTCTGCGTCGGTCGCAACTACATGGACCATGTGGCGGAGGGCGACCGCACCCGTGGCATCACCAGCTCCGAGCTGCCCAAATACCCCCAGTTCTTCACCAAGGCGCCGGACACCGTGATCGCGCCGGGCGCCGACATCCCCGACCATACCGCCACCGGCGTCACCCAGTGGCTGGATTACGAGGCGGAGCTCACGCTCATCATCGGCAAGGCCGGCGCCAACATCGCGCAGGCCGATGCGCTCAGCCACGTCTTCGGCTGGACGATCGGCAACGATGTCACCGGCCGCGACCTGCAGCGCCGGCACGGCCAGTGGTTCAAGGGCAAGTCGCTTGATCGCTCCTGCCCACTCGGCCCGTGGATCGTCCCGGCCGATGAGCTCGACGCCACCGACTTGGCCATCCGGCTCTGGGTGAATGGCGAGGAACGGCAGTCCTCGCGCACCTCGAAGATGATATTCGACGTGAAGGCGATCATCCATCAGCTCAGCCAGGGCTTCACCTTGCTGCCGGGCGACGTGATCATGACCGGCACGCCCGAAGGCGTGGGCTACGCCATGGTGCCGCCGCGCGTGCTGAAGGATGGCGATGTGGTCGAGATCGAGATCGAGGGCATCGGCCGCCTGTCCAACCCGGTGAAGGCCTGAACCAGGGCGGCGGGCGCCCCATATCGGCATCATGCAAGGTTCGACCCGCCGTGAAACGTGCTGCGACGGCGGTGCCATCTCCCGTCGCACGGCCGGCACGTTGCTGCTCGGCCTGGCGGCGCCCCGGCCAGGATGCGCGGCGCCGGCCCGCTACAGCTTCGACCAGACCGGCGGTCGTATTGGCTTCACCGCGCGGCATCTGGGGCTGTTCTCCACCGACGGGCAATTCGAACGCTTCCGCGCCGAATTGAACCTCGACCCCGCCGCCCCGGCCGGCGCCCGCGTCGGCGCCACCATCGAGACCGGCCACTTCTCGCTGCCCTGGCCCGGCGTGGGCGATATGCTGCGCGGCCCAAGTTATTTCGATGTCGCGCGCTACCCCACCGCCAGCTTCTCCGGGCAGGGCGGCGAACTGGCTGCGGATGGCTCGCTGGCGATCGCCGGCCGGGTTCGTCTGCGCGGCATCGAGCGGCCGATGACCCTCGTAGCCCGCGTGGCCGGGCGGCGCGGCGGCAGCACCGCCTTCACCGCGGCCGGTCAGATCCGCCGCAGCGATTTCGGCATGACGCCCGATGGCACGCTGATTTCGGACCTGATCACGCTCACTATCGACGTCCGCGTGGCGGGCTGAGCGGCGGCGGCGCGGCCGGCACTTGCGTCGGGCGCGGATTGCGCCATCAATCCGCACATGGGCATCCGTCTAAAATTCAATCTTGGCTTGCTGGCCGTCTTCATCGCGGCCTTCATTGGCGCCGCTTTCTTCCTCGACCGGCAATACCAGGCCTCGGCGCGGGATAATGTGATCCAGAATGCCCGCATCATGCTCAGCGCCGCCAACGCGGTGCGCCGCTACACGAGTGAGCAGGTGGCGCCCGCAGTCACCCGTGGCGACCCGGCCTGGATCAGCCCGATCATCATCCCCTCTTACGCGGCGCAGACCAATTTTCGCGCGGTGCGGGCCGACCACCCCGACTACACCTATAAGGAAGCGGCGCTGAACCCGACCAACCCGGCCGACCGGGCACAGGACTGGGAAGCCGATTTCATCAACGCCTTCCGCAACAACGCCACCCTGACCGTGCTGACCGGCGAGCGCGACACGCCCACCGGCCGGGCGCTGACCCTGGCCCTGCCCATCACCGTCCGCGACGAAGCCTGCCTGGTCTGCCATTCGACGCCCGACCGCGCGCCGCCGCGCATGGTCGAGGTGTATGGCGCGGCCAACGGGTTCGGCTGGCGGCTGGGCGAGACGATCGGCGCCCAGGTCGTCTCGGTGCCCATGGCGCTGCCGCTGGCCGGTGCGCGGGCCAACCTGGTCAGCGCGCTGGGCATGCTGCTGGCGGTATTCCTGGGCATCATGCTGATGGTGAACCTGCTGCTGCAGGCCTTCGTGATCGGCCCGGTAACCCGGATGTCACGCACCGCCACCGCTGTAAGCCTGGGCCAGTCGACTGAGACTGACGACTTCCCCACCACCGGCCGGGACGAGATGTCCGAACTGGGGCGCGCCTTCAACCGGATGCGCCGCAGCCTGGACCAGGCGGTGAAGATGCTGGGCGCCTGATCCTGCGCAGGGGCCGCGCATGAGCGACTTCGAGTCGCTGCCGGCCAATTTCGGCCGCTACGAACCGGTGGCTGAGCTGGGACAGGGCGCCATGGGCCGTGTCTATGCCGCGACCGACCCGGTGATCGAGCGCATGGTCGCGATCAAGACCATCCGCGCCGATCTGCTGGCACCGGCCGAGCGCCAGGAGTTCCTGGAACGCTTCCGCGCCGAGGTCCGCGCCGCCGGCCGCTGCGCCCACCCCGCCATCGTCGCCATCCACGACTTCGCCGATGATGGCGATAACCCCTACATCGTCATGGAATACGTCAAGGGCGAGACGCTGCACGCTGCCCTGCGCGCACCTGACCGCGCGGCGCGGGTGCCGCGCCTGGTGGCGGCGATGCTGGAGGTGCTGGACGGGCTGGCGGCGGCGCACGCGCTGGGCGTCATTCACCGCGACATCAAGCCCGGCAACATCATGCTGACGCCGCGGGGGCGGGCAAAGATCACCGATTTCGGTATCGCGAGGCTCGGGCTGTCGGCGATGACGCTGGCCGGCGGCATTATCGGCACGCCGGGCTACATGGCGCCCGAGCAGGCGCTGGGGCGCGCAGTGGACCACCGGGTGGACGTCTTCGCCGCCGCCGCGGTGCTGTACGAGATCCTGCTCGGTCGCTCGCCTTTCGCCGGCGCCACCATGGCCGAGACGCTGCTGCGGCTGACCGCGCCAGAACCCGCCGACCTGGGCGGGCTGGCCGGCACCGCCACCGGCGCGGTGCTGAACCGCGGCCTGGCGAAAGACCCGCAGGCGCGCTTCGCCACCGCGGCAGAGTTCCACGCGGCGCTGCGTGCCGTACTGGCCGGCGGCGTGGCACCGCTGCCGCCGGCCCCGCCCATCGACGAAGCCACCCTCGTGATCAGATCCCCCGTCGCCGGCAGCATCGATCCGGCCCTGCTCTCCCGCCTGCGCGCCGACCTGGCGCAGCGCATCGGCCCGATCGCGGAGACCGTGCTGCGCCGCGCCGCCGCCGCCGCCGCCTCGCCGCAGGAACTGGTGCGCGCCTGCGTCGCCATGCTGGAGACGCCCGAGGAACGCCGCGCCTTCCTGCGCCTTCATGGCGACGCACCCACCCTGACGCCGGCCCGCCCTTCCAATGCCTTCACGCTGCAGGAGGCGGCGCGAGCGGGGGCCACCACCGCCCTGGCGCATGTCGTCGGCCCCATTGCCCGACTGCTGGTGCAAAAGGCCGAAGCCGGCGCGGCCGATGCGCATGGCTTCATCGACGCGCTCTGCGCCCATGCCACCGCGCAGGAGGCGCCGGGCCTGCGGCGGCGCCTGGAAGGGCTGTTCTGAAAGATGGCTGGCAGCGGCGCGCGGCCGCTGTAGAGTTGCCTGCCCGAGGGACCCGCGCATGGCCAAT
>JACMRO010000314.1 GCA_014376425.1 Rubritepida sp. | reverse complement strand
TGGCCGAGCCCACCTCCATCCTGCGCTTCGGCGCCGCCACCCAGGCACGCGCGGCGGAAGCGGCCGACGCCATGCTGGAAGGCGCCAAGAGCCAGGAGGCCGGCGAGGCAGGGCACAGCCTGCAGACCATGCTGGGTCAACTACGCGGTTTCGACGTCACCAAGCTGGCCGAAAAGCCCGGGCTGGTCGGCCGTATCTTCAGCGGTGCGAAGGCGCGCGTCGGCAACATCGTCATGCGTTACGAGAGCGTGCGCGGTCAGATCGAGAAGATCGGCGACAAGCTGGATCGGCACCGCACCGTGCTGCTGGAGGATGTCGAGCGCCTGGACCGCCTCTATGACGCCACCCTAGAATGGTTCCACGGCCTGGCCGACCACATCGCCGCCGGCGAGCTGGTGCTTGAGCGGACCGATGCTGAAACAATCCCGGCCCTCGTCGCCGCCGCGACCGATGAGAGCGACCCTCTGGCGCCGCAGAAGCTGCGCGACGCGCGTGCCACGCGGGACGACCTGGAGCGCCGGGTGCACGACCTGCGGCTGACCCGCCAGGTGGCGATGCAGGCGCTGCCGTCGATGCGGCTGATCCAGGAGAACGACAAGGCGCTGGCGGCCAAGATCCATTCGGTGATGGCCAACACCGTGCCCCTGTGGCGCCAGCAGCTGGCCCAAGCGCTGGCCATCCACCGCATGCGCGAGGCAGGAGCGGCGGTGAAATCCGCAACCGACCTGACGAACCAGTTGCTCACCGCCAATGCGGAGACGCTGCGGCGCGGCAATCTAGAGGCGCGGAAGGAGCTGGAGCGGGGCGTCTTCGATCTCGACGCCGTCAAGCGGGCGAACGCGGCGCTGATCGGCACCATCGAGGACAGTTTGCGGATCGCCGATGAGGGCCGCGCCGGCCGGGCGGCGGCGGTGCGCGAGCTGGCGCAGTGCGAGGCGGAAATCAGGCGCGCCCTGACCTCGGCGCGTTCCACCGCCAATCGCGCCCCGGCGAAGAACTGAGGGCCAGTCGATGACCACGAACCGACGCGCGTTGCTAGCAGCGCCCCTGGTTATTTCCGCGCTGACGCACAGCGCGCTGGCCCAATCCGGCGCGATTCGCCTGATCGTGGGTTTTCCGCCCGGCGGCAGCACGGACTTGGTGGCCAGGCTTCTTGCGCCGCATCTCAGCGCCATACTGGGCAGCCCTGTGGTGGTCGAAAACCGTCCCGGTGCGTCGGGCGCTCTGGGCGCCCAGGCAGTGGCCCGCGCCGCCCCCGATGGCAACACCTGGGCCGTGGTGTTCGACACCCACGCGGTGAACCCCTTCCTGATCCCCAGCCTGGGTTACGACACCAGGCGCGACCTGACGCCGATCTGCCTCGTCGGCACCGCGCCCAACCTGGTGCTGCGCCACCGCACGCGGCCATTGGCGGATTTCGCCGCCTTGCTGACCGCCGCCCGGGTACGTCCGGATACGCTGACCTACGGCACCATCGGCAATGGCAGCCTGGCGCATCTGGCGATGAGCCAGGCGCAGGCGAATGGCGGCTTCAAGGTGGTGCACGTGCCTTACCGGGGCGGTGGCCCGCTGGTGGTCGCGGCGGCCTCTGCCGAATGTGACCTGTATGTCGCTACACTCACAATCTTCGCGGCGATGCTGGCCGAGGGCATTGTCGTGCCGTTGGCGGTGACGTCGGCGCAGCGCTACGGCCAGCTCCCCAATGTCCCGACGCTGGCCGAGGTGGGCGTGCCCGGCATCGATGCCCGCGCCTTCTGGGGCGTGCTGGGGCCTGCCGGGCTGCCTGTTGCCGTCAAGGCGCGCATGGAGGCCGCCTGCCGCCAGGCGCTGGCGCTGCCTGAAGTGCGTGCCAGGCTGACCGACCCGCTGGGGATCGAAGTGGTAGCTGGCGATGGCGCTGTCTTCAGCAGCTTCCTCGAACAGCAGATGGAAATATCGGGGCGGGTGGTGCGGGAAAACAACATCCGCCCCGACTGAGGGGCGGGCGGCCGGTTGGCCTAAGGCCACCGCGCCGCGCTTGAGTTTGCAGCCACGTGGTCCACGGCGGCCTCGAAAGCCTGGTCAGGCGCGGGTTGGCGCAGGAAGCAGGCCAGGTCTCGCAGCAACCGCTGGACTTCCGCGCCTTCGGTCAGCGCCGCCGCCCCCAGGCCCCGCTGCACCCGCGCCATGAGGGCTTCGGCGGCGCGCAGGGTCACCTCCCGCGCCAGTCCCACATAGGCCACCGCGCGGGCGGGTTCTTGGCCGGCTTCCACAGCCCAGGCAGCCTTTGCGACCCAGTGCGACACGGTCTCGCAGTCGATCGCATTGTCGAGAATGCGCTGCCGCTGCGCCGGTGCGTGTTCGATGCCGGCCCGGCAGAGCTGCTCCAGCAGCAGGTCGCTCAGCCGATCCAGCGCGCCCAACTGCAGCGCCAGGATGCGCCACATCCCGCCGGAGAACCGCGGCTCTTCCCGGTAGGCGCCCGGTACCCCCACTACCTGCGCCGTGGCAATCCGCAGGCCGTCCGCCCGCAATCCCAGGGAGCCCGTCGCCTGCATGCCCGAGAGGGGCCACGGCGAGGCTGGCTCGAAGCGGCCGCGCAGATCGTGCAGGTCAAGCAGGATCAGTATCTCGCCCGCCGCCGACTGTGCGGTGATGAGGGCGGCGCTGGCCGCGCCGGCACCCGAGCACAGCAGCTTGCCACCTGACAGCGTGTCGCCTTCGAGCCGGACCGGGTCAGCGGGCTGATCAGCGACCCACAGGGCTATCAGGCCGTCCTGGCCCAGCCGGCGTGTGACCGCCTCCTGCTGCGGCCCCGACGCGTGCCGGCGCAGCAGATGGAGGGCGTTGGCATGCCCCTCGAAAAGCCGCCCGGCGCTCAGATCGGCAGCACCCAACTGCCGAAGGGCCCCGAACAGCTCCACCGCCCCACCGTCCGCGGAGTGGTGCGGCGTGGCGAACTGGGCCATCAAGGGCTCCATCAGTGGGGCCAGCGCGTGCGTTGCGGCGATCGGGCACAGTGGCGGGCTGACGCGCAGCTGTTCGGCCACCTGGCGAGCAGCACTTTCCAGTCCGGGCACGGTGGCCGCCGCCGTCTCGGCCAGAAAGCAATTCGACACATGAATCATGCTGCCAGAACCGCCGGAGGCTGGGGCGGTTGCCTGAATCCGAAGGTGGCGCCGGCCGCCGGTCAGAACCGCATCGGCCGCGCGCCCCTTCGGTCAGCCCCGCAACGCCTTGATCTGCGCCGGGTAACTGGCAGGGTCCACCCGCGCATCCACCAGCGTCGGCCCGGGCGTCGCCAGCGCCTGTTGCATGGCGGCCGTGAAGCCGGCCGCGTCATCCACCCGCCAGGCCAGGCCGCCGCAGCCGCGCATCACCGCGGCGAAATCGACCATCGGCCAGTCCAGCCCGCCTTCCGGCAGCGCCCGTTCCCCCTTTTTGATGTCGATCAGCGAAAGTGTGGCGTCGTTGAACACGACAACGACGAGGTTGGCGCCCAACGCGGCGGCTGTCGCCAGTTCCCCCATGCACATCAGCAAGCCGCCATCGCCGGTGAAGGCCACGGCGCCCCTTGCAGGGTCATGCAGCGCGGCGGCGATGGCGGCGGGCAACGCGAAGCCCATGCTGGCCAGGCCGTTGGAGATCAGCAGGTCGGAAGGCTCGCGCGCCTGCCAGAAGGTGGTGGCGGGGAACATGTGCGCGCCTGCACCCACCGCCACGCGCGGGTGCCGGCCGGCCTCGCGACACGCGGCCTGCGTTAGCTCCACCACGGCCTGCGGCGACATGCCGCGATTGCCGGCCGGGCCGTTGGCCAGCAGCGCCAGCCATGCATTGCGCGCCTGGGCGATTTCTTCCGGTCGCCAGTCGCCCGGGACACCGCACAGTGCCGCCAGGCCGAGCCAGACATCGCCATGCAGTGCCGCCGCCGGCACGACGTAATGCGGGTGGCGCGGCACGCTGGCCAGCTCCAGCACCGGCGCCGCGTAGCGCCAGTTCTGGGCGATGAATTCCACCGGATCGGCGCCGGCCAGGATGATCAGGTCGGCCTGATGCAGCAGCGGTGCCTCGGCGGCGCCGCCGGTGTAGACACCGCCGAATAGCGGGTCGGCATCCGCCACCACGCCCTTGGCCTTGTAGGTGACAAGCACGGGGCAGCCCAGCTGCGCCGCCAGAGCCCGCACCGTGCCCGCTGCGGGTACCGCCTCCAGCCCGGCGATGATCACGGGCCGCGTGGCACCGGCCAGCAATGCCTGCGCCGCTTCTATCCCACCGGGCATGCGGCGGGCCGGCCGGCTGAAGGCAGGCCCGGCTTCGACCGGGGCGCGCGCCCCGTCGGCCGTCAGCTCGATCAGCACGGGCCCCAGGGGTGGCGTCATCGCCGCGTGCAACCCGGCCACGATGCCGGGCGCGCCGAGCTGCGCCTTGGTCACCGGGCGCAGCAGCGCGGCGTGGTCGAAATACTGGTGCGAGGCGAAGTCGCGATCGCGCAGTGAGAACCCGTCAGCCAGCAGTATCACCGGCGCGCGCTCCAGGCTGGCATTGGCCATGCCGTTGGCGGCGGCCGAAACGCCGGGGCCGCGCGTCACCAGCACGGGGCAGGGCGCGCCGGTCAGCTCCGCGGTGGCGCCCGCCATGATGGCGGCACCCGCCTCCGTGCGCGCCAGGTGGAAGGCCATGCCCTGCGCGCGCGCCGCGGCCATCAGGTCCAGGCTGGACCCGCCGCCTGGGACGCCGAACATCCGCGTCGCGCCCGCTTGCCGCAGCGCCGCCACCACCATCTCCGCACCGGTCATGCTCGATCCCCCATAATGGCGCAGGATAGGCCGCCTGCCGCCACCTTGGGCAGACCCCGGCTGGCAACCACACGGCCCATGCCGCGCCCCGCTTGCCTTGCCGCGGTCGCCATGCGCCCATGACCGTAAGGACTTCACGGGGTGCATCCTTGACCATGGCGTACGACGAAATGCGCGACGGCGAGCCCGCCCGCGCCACCTATGCCGAAATTACCGAGTGGGTCGAACGCACCCCGCTGGCCGCCCTGCAGGAAAAATCCGCCGAGGCCGAGCTGCTGTTCCGCCGCCTGGGCATCACCTTCGCGGTCTATGGCGAGGGCGGCGACCCGGAGCGCCTCATTCCCTTCGACATCATTCCGCGGATCATCGCGGCCTCCGAATGGCGCTCGCTCTCGGCCGGGCTGGAGCAGCGGGTGCGGGCGCTCAACGCCTTCCTGGCCGATGTCTACAACGGGCAGCGCATCCTCAAGGCCGGCATCATCCCGGCCAGCCTGATCCTGGAGAATGAGGCGTTCCGGAAGCAGATGGTGGACTTCACCCCGCCCGGCGGCATCTACACCCATGTCAGCGGCATCGACATGGTGCGCACGGGGCCGGATGATTTCTTCGTGCTGGAAGACAATTGCCGCACGCCCTCGGGCGTCAGCTACATGCTGGAGAACCGCGAGGCGATGCTGCGGCTGTTCCCGCGCCTTTGCGCGCGGCATCGCCTGGCGCCCATCAACCGCTACCCGGAACATCTGCTGGCAACGCTCAAATCGGTCGCGCCTGAGGCCGCGGGGGCCGATCCGACCGTCGTAATCCTGACCCCCGGCAGCTTCAACAGCGCCTATTACGAGCACTGCTTCCTGGCCGATGAGATGGGGGTGGAAGTGGTCGAGGGCCGCGACCTGGTGGTCGAGGACGACCGCGTCTTCATGCGCACCACCGCCGGCCTCAAGCAGGTGGACGTGATCTATCGCCGCATCGACGATGAATTTCTCGACCCCGAGTGCTTCCGCGCGGACAGCTTGGTGGGCGTGCCAGGCGTCATGCGCGCTTACCGGGCCGGCCATGTGACGCTGGCGAACGCGCCCGGGGCGGGCATCGCCGACGATAAGGCAATCTACCCCTACGTGCCGGAAATGGTGCGGTTCTACCTAGGCGAGGAGCCCCGCCTGGCCAACGTGCCAACCCTGTCGTGCGAGCGTGAGGCGGACCGGGCAGAGGTGCTCTCCAACCTTGAGAAGCTGGTGGTGAAGCTGGCCCGCGGCTCGGGCGGTTATGGGATGATGATCGGGCCGCATGCCGATGCGCCGATGCGCGCCGAATTCGCCCGCCGCATCGCGGAGAAGCCCGGCGACTACATCGCCCAACCCACCCTGGCGCTCTCCACCGTGCCGACGCTCGTGGCGGACGGGATTTCGCCCCGCCATGTCGGCCTGCGCCCATTCATCCTGTTCGGGCGCAGCGAGGTCACCACGGTGCCGGGCGGGCTGACGCGGGTGGCGTTACGGGCCGGTTCGCTGGTGGTGAATTCCAGCCAGGGCGGCGGCACCAAGGACACGTGGGTCGTCGATGACTGACCTGTACCTTCCCGTCACGCCCGCGCAGGCGGGAGCCCATCACCTCAACG
>JACMRO010000313.1 GCA_014376425.1 Rubritepida sp. | reverse complement strand
GGTGAAGCCATGCCCGGGCAGGTCCATAGCCAGGACGTCGAAATGCGACGCCAGCAGCGGCATGGCATCACGCCAGGAATGGGTCGCCGCGCCGGTGCCGTGCAGCAGGACCACCTTCGGGCCTGATCCTATGCGCTGCACATGCCAGTCGAACCCGGCGGCGCGGACGAAGCGGCTGACGCCCGCATTCGGCCAGTCCCGCCCCTCCCACGGCCAGAGCGGGTTGTCGGTCATCGACCGGCGGGTCGCAGCGTCGCTGCCGCGGCCGAGGCGGCGCGGGACATCCTGGTGGCGTCGGCCATCGGCATCGGCAGGTAGATGGCGCCGGCGGCCTCGGCCAGGGTGCGGGCGGCGGGCTGGGCGCGCGGCGCGGTGTCGAGCAGGATGGCGGCGATGCCGGCGGCGCGCAGCTGCCGGGCGGCGTCCAGCGCATCCACCGTGGCGCGGGCATGCCCCTGGCCGCCATCGCGCGCGATATTGCCGCGGCCATCGGTCAGCAGGATGACCAGCGCGGCGCGGCCGGCGCGGCGTTCGACCAGGGCCAGCGCGGTGGCGGCGTCGATGCCTGATGCGAGCGGCGTGGTGCCGCCGCCGGGCAGGCCGGCCAGGCCGCGCTTGGCACGGGCCAGCGCCTGGGTGGGCGGCAGCAGCACCTCGGCCGCGGTGCCCCGGAAGCCGATCAGCGCGACCCGGTCGCGCCGCACATAGGCCTCCGCCAGCAGCAGTTCCACGGCGCCCTTGGCCTCGGCCAGGCGGTTGACCGCGGCGGACCCCGATGCGTCGACCGCGAAGATCGCGGTGGTCTCGTTGCGGCGGTGGAAGCGGCGGCTGCGGGGATCCTCACGCCGCAGGGCGGTGCGGGCGCCGGGGGGGGGCGTGCGCAGCGCCTGCCAGGGGGCCGCGGCGCGCAGCGTGTCGAGCACCGCCAGCCGGGCATCGCCGCGCGGCTCGCCCGGGCGCGCGCCAATCGGCCGGCCGCCGTTCGCCCGGGCCCGGGCCGCATCGCCGCGGCCGCCGGCGGTGCGGGCGGCGAGCGCCTGGATCTTGGCCCGGTCCAGCAGGTCCGGCGGCAGGTTCGCGGCGGCGGCGGCCAGCAGCAGCTCCTGAAGTTGTTCGGGGCTGGGCATCGGCGCGTCATCGTCGCTGGGCGGCGGCTGGTCCGGCGGTGGCGGTTCGGGTGGCGGCGGCTCGTCCTGCGGTTCCTCGGCCGGCGGCGCGATGGTGGCGCGCGGCCCCAGCACCAGCCGGGTGGCCAGCGCGGCATGGTCCTCGTCGACCTGTGCGTCGCCATCCAGTGCCGCGGCGGCGCGGGCCGCGGCAAGCGTCAGCAGCACGGCGCGGGGCGAGGCGATGCCCAGCGCCGCGGCAGCGGCCACCAGGGCGTCCAGGATGGCGTCGGGAACTGTGACCGAAGGCAGCAGGGCGCGGGCGGCCTGCACGCTTTCTGGCGGCGGTAGCGCCATGGGTTGGGCATGGAACGCCAGGCGGTCGAGCAGCGCCGCCGGCGCGATCTCATCGGCCTCGATCCCCTCATCCAGCAGGATGGTGCAGAAGCGCGTGGGGACGTGCAGGGCCACGCCCTCGCGCGCCACCGTCACCTCGCGCGCATCGATCACACCGGCGATGCGGGCGGCGGTGGCCGCAGCCATGCGCTCGGCCATGGCAATGACCAGCACGCCGCCATCCACCGCTGCCAGCACGCCCGCCTCAGCCACCGGCCGGCCCAGGGCGAGGGTGGCGGTGAGGTCCAGCCCGCCCAGCAGCCGGTTATCCGAAAGGTCGGGCGGAATGCGGCGCCAGGGCGTATCGCCCAGCAAGGCGCGGAAGCCGGCCAGCCAGGCGTCGCGCTCCGGGCCCGGCGGCGCCCGCAGCGCCACGCCGCCCAGCCCCACAGGGTCGACCGCGCATAGCAGGGCGGCTTCGATGCTCATCGCGCCGCCCGGTCGGGCACGGCGGCGCCGCAGCGCGAACCCATGCTCACGGCAGCGTTTCGGACACCGCCCGCTCGACGCGGCTGGAGGATGAGGAGTCGTCCAGCGGGTTCCGCCGCAGGCGGTGGCGCAGGGCGGGGAGTGCCACCCGGCGCAGATCGGCCAGCGATATCTCGGCGCGGCCTTCCAGGGCCGTCAGTGCCCGGGCGGCACGCAACAGGGTGAGCTCGCCGCGCAGCCCATCGGTCCCCAGCGCCTGGCACAGCGTGGCGGCCTGGGTCAGCACCTCGTCGGGCGTCTCGACATCGGGCAGCAGCGCGCGCGCGGCGATGATGGCCTCGCGCTGCGCCAGTTCCTGCGGCGCGAAACGCGCCATGAAGCCGGCGGCATCCCGGTCGAACGAGTCGCGCCGGCGCACCACCTCTACGCGGGTCGGAATGTCCTGTGGCGTACGCAGTTCCACCGCCAGGCCGAAGCGGTCGAGCAGCTGCGGCCGCAACTCGCCTTCCTCGGGGTTGCCGGAGCCGATGAGTACGAAGCGGGCGGGGTGGCGCAGCGAAATGCCTTCGCGCTCCACCACATTCTCGCCGGAGGCCGCGACGTCCAGCAGCAGGTCAACGAGGTGGTCCTCCAGCAGATTGACCTCGTCGATGTAGAGGAAGCCGCGATGGGCGCGGGCCAGCAGCCCTGGCTCGAAGGCCTTCTCGCCCCGCCTCAGCGCACGTTCCAGGTCGAGCGCGCCGACCAGCCGGTCCTCGGACGCGCCGAGTGGCAGGTCGATCACCGGCACCGGCACGAAGGTGGTGCCGGCGCAGCCGCAGCCCATGGCGCAGCCCACGCCCGGGTCGCAATTGT
>JACMRO010000312.1 GCA_014376425.1 Rubritepida sp. | reverse complement strand
GCCGCGCCGATTACCGCGCGCGCGTGGCCCGCGCTGAGCGCACCGTCACGCACCAGCTCCCGCACCCGCTCGGGCAGACCCAGAAGCCGGAGGGTGTTGGAGATATGCGGCCGCGATTTGCCTACCGCCTCACTGAGGGCAAGCTGAGTGAGTCCGAATTGGTCGATAAGTCGCTGGTAACCCTCAGCCTCTTCCACCGCGTTGAGGTCCTCACGCTGGAGGTTTTCCACCAGTCCGGCGGCCATTGCCTCACCATCGTCGAAGTCCCGAACCAGGACCGGTACTTCGTGCAGTTGCGCCGCCTGTGCAGCGCGCCAGCGTCGCTCGCCGCCAATGATCTCGAATGTACCGTCAGCCGCTGGCCGCACCAGGATGGGCTGCAAAACGCCATGGCGCCGGATCGAGGCGGCCAATTCCTCAAGGGCGCCCTGATCCATCGGCCCACGCGCCTGGAAGGGGCCGGGGCGCAGGGATGCTATTGGCAGGGTCCGCGCAGAATCCTGCGATGCGGCTGTCGCGTCGCCCAGCAAGGCCGAGAGGCCCTTACCCAACCTGGGGGCCTTGCTCAAGGGCTTGTCCCGTTCCGTCGAAGGAACTCGGCAGCCAGGGCCAGATAAGCCTGGGCGCCAGGTGAACGAACATCATACTGCGTGACAGGCATGCCGTGCGACGGTGCTTCAGACACGCGGACGTTTCGCGGGATCATGGTGGCGTAGACCTGCTGCCCGAAATGCTGCCGGACATCTGCGGCCACCGCTTCGGAAAGATTGTTTCGCTTGTCGAACATGGTGAGGACGATGCCTTCCAGACTGAGGCTTGGATTGAGACTGCGGCGTACCCTGTCGATCGTATTGGTGATCTGCGATACGCCTTCCAATGCGTAAAACTCTGTTTGCAGCGGCACCAGTACGCTGCCTGCCGCAACGAGCGCATTGAGGGTGAGAAGCCCCAGCGAAGGTGGACAGTCGAGAATGACGATGGCCGCTTCACGATAATCCGTCAGCGCCTGCCGCAATCGGTACTCACGTTCGGGAAGGTCGACCAATTCCAGCTCGCCACCGGCCAAGTTTGGATCTGCGGGTATGATCGACAGGTTGGTGACGCAACTGGGCTGAACCACCCGCGCGATCTCGTGTCCCTGAACCAGCATTGAATAGGTGCCCAACCGTCGGGCTGTCCGGTCGATACCAAGTCCAGTTGATGCATTGCCCTGCGGGTCCAGATCGATAAGGAGCACGCTGTGTCGGGAGGCGAGTGCAGCCGCCAGGTTGACAGCTGTGGTCGTCTTCCCAACCCCCCCTTTTTGATTGGCTACGGCTACGATACGGGGCTTAAATTCAGGCAGGGCGAATATCCCGGATGCGGAAAATGGTGGCTCCGCCATCCGTGACACTCACGAAGCGTTCGACGGTCATCTGCCAGCGGTGGAAGGCTGCGGTCAACTCCGCTTCCGCAGTGCGGCCCTTCGGGAAGATGCCTACCCCCGCCGGCCCCAATATTCGCCAACTGTATTGGAGAAGGGTATCGAGAGGCGCTAAGGCGCGGGCGGTGATGGCCGCCATGGGCGGGAGGCTTGCTTCCTCGATGCGGCACGTGTGGACGACGGCGTGGTCAAGGCCGAGCGCGCTGATAACTTCACGCAGGAAGGCGCTTTTCCTCTTATCTGCCTCAACAAGGTGAATGGGCTGCGGCCGCACGATCGCCAGCACCAACCCTGGAAAGCCGCCCCCGCTGCCAAGGTCTGCAATGGGCTGACCACCAGCCGGCAACAAGGGTGCCAGTTGCAGTGAGTCCTCGATATGCCGGGTCCACCACTCCCCTTCAGCCCTCCGCCCAATCAGGTTTATTTTGGTATTCCAGATCCTGAGAATGCGGACGAACTCTTGCAACCGGGCCGATGTTTCACGTGAAACCTCAAGCACGGCGAAGATGAATTGCCAGGGCCGCCATAGCGGCCGGGGTAATCCCCCTTACCCGCGACGCCGCCCCGAGTGTGGGTGGCCTGGCTTCGGCAAGGCGTTCCTGCATCTCTCTCGAGAGGCCGGCGATGACAGCGAAGTCCATCTGATCGGGTATGGCCGCCGTATCCTCCCGCTCGAGCAGCGCCACATCTTGCGCGTGTCGCGCCAAATAGGGGCCGTACAGTGCTTCGTTCGTTAACTGCTCTAGTACCCTGTCAGACAACGCCCCGAGCCAGGGGAACATCGCGCGGAGTGCGGTGGGCTCCGTAGCTGGCAGAGCCATCACATCGAGCACGCTCCGTGCCTGCCCATCCTCGTTCACCGGCACCCCCGCAGCCCTGAAAGCAGCCGGGCTGGCTGTTTCTGACCGCGCGCGAAGGAGGGCGACCTCGACTTCTGTCTTGAAAGCACCAAACGCGGCCTGCCGCCTTGGTCCGATACAGCCCCAGCGCACTGCATGCTGGTGCAGCCGCAGCCCTGCGTTGTCCGCACGCAGGGCCAGTCGATGCTCGCTCCGGGCGGTCAGCATTCGGTAGGGCTCACTCACCCCATGCAGAGTGAGATCGTCCATCATCACACCGATATAGGCCTCGTGCCGCTTCAGGATACGATCAGGGGTTTCGCCCGCAGCGCGCTGCGCTGCATTCAGGCCGGCCATCAAGCCCTGTGCAGCGGCTTCCTCATAGCCTGTCGTCCCGTTGATCTGCCCTGCCAGGAAAAGGCCTGTGGTTGCGCGCACCTCAAGGGTCGGGCGCAGGGCCCGTGGGTCGACATGGTCATACTCCACCGCGTAGCCAGGCCGCAGGATCGCAGCCCTTTCCAGGCCAGGCATCAGCGCAATCATGCGTTGCTGCAGGTCGGCCGGAAGGCTCGTCGAGATACCATTGGGGTAGACGGTCGGGTCATCCAGACCTTCGGGTTCCAAGAAAACCTGGTGGCGCAGCTTATCAGCGAAGCGAACGACCTTGTCCTCGATGCTTGGACAGTACCGTGGCCCCTGGCCCTGTATCCGACCGCCATACACCGCGCTTTCCGCCAGGTTGTCCCGTATCAGCGCATGCACCGCCTCGGTGGTGAAGGTGATGCCGCAGGCGATCTGGCGGTTGGTGATATCCCCGCTCATCCATGACAGTGGCTGGGGTGTGGTATCCCCCCATTGCTGGTCCAGGCTCGCCCAGTCGATGGTGCGGCCATCCAGCCGGGGCGGTGTTCCCGTCTTCAGCCGGGCAAGCGGGAGGCCGAGCCTGCCCAAAGCGAGAGCCAAGCCAACTGCCGGCGCCTCGCCCACGCGCCCCGCGGGCTGTTGGGTCCGGCCAATATGGATCACACCGCGCAGGAAAGTACCGGCCGTGATGATGACGGCGCCTGCCCGTAATTCCCGCCCGTCGTGGCAGCGAACCCCGGTGACCTGCCCGGGTCCCACCAACAAATCCTCGACGCTGCCGGAGGCGATCGTCAAACCATCCGTCTCAGCCAGGAACCGTTGGATGGCCTGGCGGTAGAGCGATCGATCGGCCTGCGCCCGGGGCCCACGGACAGCGGGGCCCTTGCTCTGGTTCAGGACTTTGAAGTGGATGCCCGCGGCATCGGCCGCACGAGCCATCAGGCCATCCAACGCGTCGATCTCGCGAACCAGATGACCCTTCCCAACGCCACCGATTGCGGGGTTGCAGCTCATCTCACCGATCGTCCGCGGATCATGTGTCAGCAGCAGCGTCCGCGCACCGCAACGCGCCGCGGCGGCCGCGGCCTCGCAGCCGGCATGCCCGCCCCCCACCACGATTACATCGAAAGAACTGTCATCCATCGGCCGCGGTATAGGCGCTTACTTCCCGATGCAGAACTCCGAAAACACCCGGTCAAGAACGCTTTCGGAATCCACCGCGCCGGTCAGGCGCCCCAGGGCACGCAACGCGGCCCTCAGGCTCTCAGCAGCCAGTTCAGGAAGGGGCGCGAGCTGGACGCGTTTCAGGGACTCGATGGCCTCGCAGAAGGCCGCGCGATGTCTGGGTCTGGTCAACGTCGCGGCCTGAGTCACACCCCCGAGCGCAGCGACTTTGGCCTCTAGGCATGTGCGCAGGGCCAGCAAGCCTTCTCCTGTCCGCACTGAAACCGCGAGGCCGGGCAGGCTGGGCCGCGCCAGATCGACCTTGTTGACCACGGCCATTGCACCAGCCTCGACCAATTCCTGTGTCCAGACGTCCGGCAGGGCGTCAGCGGCGAACACTGCAAGGATGAGGTCGGCGGATCTACCTTCCTGCGTGGCCCGTCGCACACCCTCGGCCTCGATGATGTCACCTGAAGTTCGAAGGCCGGCTGTGTCCGCCAGGGTCACGGGGACGCCCGCCAGCACCATCCGCGCTGAGACGACATCGCGCGTCGTACCTGCCTGCGGTGATACGATAGCCACATCCTGTCCGGTCAAAGCGTTGATCAGCGACGATTTTCCGGCATTCGGCGCGCCAAGGATGGCGATTCGAATACCGTCGCGCAGCTTTTCGCCGCGGCTCGCCTGATCAACCTCTGCCTCCAGCTCCCCCTGCAGTTCGCGGGCATCGCGCATCACCGATTGCTGCACATCTGCCGGGATGTCCTCGTCCTCAAATTCGATGAAAGCCTCCTGCCGGGCGAGGAGCGTGGTGAGCCGGTTGGACCAGGCGGCATGCCGGGCGGCCAGCGCCCCGCCTGCCTGACGCACGGCCTGGCGACGTTGCGCCTGGGTTTCCGCCTCGATGAGGTCGGCAATGCCCTCCGCTGCGGTAAGGTCAATCTTGCCGTACAGGAAGGCTCTTCGGGTGAATTCGCCCGGCTCCGCAGGGCGGGCACCCAGTGCCACGAGGGCATCGGCCACGGCAGCGACCACGGCGGGTCCGCCATGCAGATGCAGCTCTGCACAGTCTTCACCGGTGTAGCTCGCGGGGGCGGGGAACCACAGGACGATCGCCTGGTCCAATACCTCGCCGTCATGCGCAAGCCAGCGCAGCGCCGCCTGGCGCGCCCGGGGCCGCCTGCACAGGCCATCCAGGACCTTACCGGCGATTCCGCCGGACATCCGAATGACTGCGACCGCGGAACGCCCGGCGCTTGTCGCCAGGGCGAAGATGGTATCAGACGACGTCTTTCTCCGTCAGCATCAGCCGCTCCACGCGACCGCCGCCCTGCACATGCACCATCAGGATCTCATCGATATCCGCCGGCGTCACCGGCCGGTACCAAATCCCTTCGGGGTAGATGACCAGGGCCGGCCCAAACTCGCAGCGCTCCAGGCAGCCCGCCATGTTCACCCGGATATCGGGGATTGCCAGCTCCTTGGCACGCGCCTTCATGTAGTCGCGCAGCGCTTCGCTGCCCCGCGCGGCGCAACTGCCCCGCCTGTGCCCATCTGGCCGACGATTGGTGCAGACAAAGATATGCGCGTCGTAGAAGGGCGGCGGATCATTCTGCATGGCAGCTCCTGTGTGGCTCCGATGTAGCGACCCGCCGCCGCCTTGGCACCCCCCGCTTGACGCCCCCCATGCGGGGGTGCTGCATCACATCGGAAACAACCCTCGACAATGTCGCAACTCTCCCTCCGTACACCTTTGGGCGACCTCACCCTGTCCGAGGAGGACGGCGCCATCGTGGCTCTCGACTGGGGCCGCGTAGAGCAGCAGGACCGCACTCCGATCCTGCTTGAGGCACGTGAGCAGCTGCAGGATTATTTCGATGGGCTGCGCACCGGGTTTGCGCTGGATCTCGCCCCGCACGGCACGGCGTTCCAGCGCCGGGTTTGGGCCGCGCTGCGCGATATTCCTTCCGGGCAGACCTGCAGCTATATCGGGTTGGCGCGACTGCTGGGCTCGGGACCGCGCGCCGTGGGCCAGGCCAATGGCCGCAACCCGATCCCGATCATCATCCCATGCCACCGCGTCGTCGCGGCGGACGGGTCCATTGGCGGCTACTCGGGCCACGATGGCATCGCCACCAAACGCTATCTTCTCGATCTCGAACGCCGGAACCAGCAGCCATGACCTTTGCCATTCGCATCCATGAGTATGGCGGCCCCGAAAAAATGGTGTGGGAAGAACTACCCCGCGCCGAGCCCAAGCCCGGTGAGGCGCCCATCCGGCACGATGCGGTTGGGCTCAACTACATCGACGTCTACTTCCGCACTGGCCTGTACAAGGCGCCGGCCCTGCCCGCGATCATCGGGATGGAGGGTGCGGGCGTGGTGGATGCGGTTGGCGAGGGCGTTACCGAGGTCGTGGTGGGCGACCGCGTGGCCTACGCCTCGGGCCCCATCGGCGCCTATGCGCAGAGCCGTTGCCTGAAGGCCGACCGTTTGGTGAAGCTGCCCGACCACCTGTCGAGCGAGACCGCGGCCGCCATGATGCTGCAGGGGATGACAGCACAATACCTGCTGCACAGCACCTACCCGGTGAAGCGCGGCCAGACGATCCTGGTGCATGCCGCGGCCGGCGGTGTCGGTCTCATCCTCTGCCAGTGGGCAAAGCATCTTGGCTGCACCGTCATCGGCACCGTCTCGACGCCCGATAAGGCTGAGCTGGCCCGCGCGCACGGCGCCGACCATGTGGTGCTGACCAGTGAGGACCTGCCGGCCGCCGTCAAGCGCATCACCAACGGCGCTGGCGTGCCCGTCTCGTACGACAGCGTCGGTCGGGACACCTTCATGCCCAGCCTCGACAGCCTGGCGCCGCGCGGCATGCTCGTGAGCTTCGGCAACGCCTCGGGCCCGGTGGCACCCTTCGACCTGGGCATCCTGGCGGCCAAGGGCAGCCTGTATGTCTGCCGGCCGACGCTGAACACCTACACCGCAAGCCATGCCGACCTGACCGCATGTGCGGCCAGCCTGTTCGAGGCTGTGACGAGCGGCGCGGTGAAGATCAACGTCAACCAGCGCTACGCCCTGAAGGACGCGGCGCAGGCCCATCGCGACCTGGAGGCGCGGAAGACGACGGGGAGCACGGTGCTGCTCCCCTGACGCATTCCTAACCGACCCGGTTGGCCACCAGCTCCGTCACCACCGCCGGGTCAGCCAGCGTCGAGACATCGCCCAGGCTGTCGGTCTCATTCGCCGCGATCTTGCGCAAAATTCGCCGCATGATCTTGCCCGAGCGGGTCTTGGGCAGCCCAGGCGCCCACTGGATGGCGTCGGGCGTGGCAATCGGGCCGATCTCCTTGCGGACCCAGGCGATCAACTCCTTCCGCAGGCTGTCGCTGGGCTCCTCGTCGGCGTTCAGCGTCACGTAGCAGTAGATGCCCTGGCCTTTCAGGTCGTGCGGCATGCCGACCACCGCGGCCTCCGCGACCTTGGGGTGCGCAACCAGGGCGCTTTCCACCTCGGCCGTGCCCATGCGGTGGCCAGCCACGTTGATCACGTCATCCACCCGGCCGGTGATCCAGTAGTAGCCATCGGCATCGCGCCGGGCGCCATCGCCGGTGAAGTAGCGACCTTTGAAGTCGGAAAAATAGGTCTGGATGAAGCGTTTATGGTCGCCATAGATGCTGCGCATCTGGCCAGGCCAGCTGTCGTTCAGCACCAGGTTTCCCTCGGCCACCCCCTCCAGCAGATTACCCTCGGCATCCACCAGCGCGGGCTGCACGCCGGGTAAAGGCAGCGTGGCCGAGCCGGGCTTCTGCGCCACCGCGCCGGGCAGTGGCGAAATCATGATCCCGCCAGTCTCGGTCTGCCACCAAGTGTCGACGATCGGGCAGCGCCCGTCACCCACAACGCGGTAGTACCATAGCCAGGCTTCCGGATTGATCGGCTCGCCCACACTGCCCAGCAGCCGCAGGCT
>JACMRO010000311.1 GCA_014376425.1 Rubritepida sp. | reverse complement strand
TGAGCGACGCGGTGGGCGCGGCCGGGATGAAGGCGCTGGCGCACCGGGCGGAGGATGCGCTGGGCAAGGCGCGGCAGGGCAAGCTGCGGGTGGGCGCAGCAGCGCCGGCCCTGCTGCTGGCGGCGGATGCACTTCGGGCGGCGCGGCTGGCGCTGCTGGACCGCGGCGCCGACCCGCCGGCACCGCCGCAGGTCCTGGCGGCGCTAACGGCGCTGCTGGCGGCACCGGGCACGCCCGCGTTGCCTGGCGCCGGGCAGGCCGACCCGCTGCTGGCCACGCTGCTGACCAAGCTGCTGGAAGCCGCGCCGCGCCTGGCTGAAGGCAGCAGCGAGCCCGACCTGCAGGCCGCAGCCACCGGGATGGGGCTGCACCGCCTGGCCGGCGCGCTGCACCCCGCCGGGCTGCCCGGGCTGGGCAGGCTATGGCGGCTGATCGCGCTGCTGGCGGCACAGGCTGGCGAGCCGCCGCCCGCGCTTCCCCCACCCCGGGGCGATGCGGCGTCGCTGCTTGCGGCGCTGGCTGCCGGCTGGCCCGGCGCCACCCTGGCGCGCGATGCGGCCGACGCCGCGCACCTGCTGGGCGACGCCACGGCCGAGGCCAGCCTGCGCCGGTTGCAGGACCTGGCCATGCGCCTGCCCGACCGCGATGCGGCCGCGGCACTCGCTGTGCAGGAGGCCGGCTGGCGCGCCGCGCTGCGCCAGGGAACGCTCGCCGCCCTGCATGGGCTGGGGCTGGAGGTGGCGCCGCCCGACCCCCGGCTGCCCGCCGACTTTGCTGCCGTGTTGTCGCCCAGCGCCCGCCGCCGGGCGCTGGCGGCACTCGCGGCCGGCCAGGGCCTGTATCGCGTGCGCGCCGTCACCGGCGGCGCGCCCGAGGATGAGGCGGCGCTGGAATTCTGGCTGCGCGGCGCGGGCGAGGTGCTGGGCAGCCTGTCGGTACCCGGCAGCCAGATGCTGGACCTGCTGCTGGCCTCGGCCACGCCCGAGGACGGGCTGCGCGCGGCGTTGCAGCTGGCCGATCCGGACAAGCGCCACGTCGTCAGCCTGGCGCCGGCTGGCGCCCCCACGGCCGGCCCCGCCAGCTCCAGCATGTCCAGCCCCATCGCTCCCAGCTTGCGGGTGCGGCAGGATGTGGTGGACAACATCATCACCCTGGCGGCCGAAGTGCGCGCCGCCCCAGCCGCCCTGTCCGACGCACTGCGTGACCCCACCGGCACCGCGGCGATGAGCACCCTGTCGGCGCTGGAACACCGGCTGGAGGGTGGCCCGGCGCGGCAGCTGGCCGGGGCGGCGACGCAGCTCAACCGCCTGCGCAACCGCATGACCGGCGCCGACAGCCGCATGACCCTATCGATGCGGCAGCTGGATGAGGCGGTGCTGGAGCTGCGGGTGGTGCCGGTGGGCATGCTCTTCCAGCGCCTGCCGCGTGCCGTGCGCAGCGTGGCGGATGCTGCCGGCAAGCACGTGCGCCTCGAACTGCTGGGCGAGGATGTACGGATCGACCGCAGCCTGATCGAGCTGCTGGCCGACCCACTGCTGCACCTGGCGCGCAACGCGGTCGACCACGGCATCGAGCCACCGGGCGGCCGCGGGTCCAAGCCGGCGGAGGCCACGTTGCGGGTGGCCGCCGAGCGCCTGCCCGGACAGCTGCGCATCACCGTCAGCGACGATGGCGGCGGCATCGACACCGCGGCCGTGCGCCGCACCGCCCTGGAACGCGGCCTGATCGCATCCGGCACCGTGCTGACCGAGGCGGCGACGCATGCGCTGTTGCTGCGCGCCGGCTTCTCGACCCGGTCGGTGGTGACTGATGTGTCGGGTCGCGGCGTCGGGCTGGATATCGTGCATGATGCGGTGCGACGCGCCGGCGGCCACATGGGCATCAGCAGCACGCCCGGCCAGGGCACCCGCTTCACGCTTACACTGCCCACCAGCGCCGCCATTCAGCCGGTGCTGCTGGTGGAGGCTGGCGGCCACCCCTACGGCCTGCCCGCCAGCCGCGTCGTCGCCGTGCTGACGGCCGATGAGGATGTTGGCGGGCTGCCGGTGCTGTCGCTGGAACAGGCGCTGGGCCTGCCCTGGGCACCGGCAGGTGGCACGGTGGTGCTGGAGCGGCCGTGGGGGCGCCTGGCGCTGCGCGTGGCCCGGGTCAGCCGGCGGACCGACTTGCTGTTGCGGCCGCTGCATCCGGGGCTTGCCGCCATGCCGGGGCTGTCGGCCGTGGGCATGCTGGGGACGGGCGACCCGGTGCTGGTGCTGGAGCCGGATGGGCTGGAGGCGGGGCTGGCCTGAAAGGTGGCTGCAGGGCGCGGCGTGGCCCTGGGCCGGAACGACCCAAGGCCCCACGCCACGCCGGGCCACACCTCGGACCACACCCCCGGGCCAAACCCCGGGCCAAACCCCCGGGCGCGCCCCGCCATCCCGTCCCCAATCAGCGCGCGGGCTGCAGCAGCACCCGGATGCGCGCGCCCAGCGCGGCCGGCGTGCCGGTCCCGGCGCCGGGCACCAGCGCCAGCACGGAACCTGGCATGCCGGCCACCACGCAGCTCTCGGGCGATTGCGCCAGTATTGGATAACCCCGCCTGGCCATGGCGGCCGCCCCCGCCGCGCCATCCTGGCCCATGCCGGTCAGCACCGCGCCCAGCGCGCCGCGCGCCGCCATCGCGGCGGAACTGAACAGCACGTCCACCGAAGGATGCGCGGCACTGGCGCGGGGCGACAGCCGCAAGGCCAGGCCACCCGCCTGCCCCCCACCCTGCCGCAGCAGCGCGCCATCCTCGCCGCCCGGGATCAGGATCACCTGGCCCGGCTGCAGCCGCGCGCCCTGCTCGGCCACCCGCACCACCAGGCCGGTCTGGCGTGCCAGGGCGCGGGCGAAATCCACCGCCATGCCCTCGGGCATGTGCTGGGCGATCACCATGGGCACCGCCAGCTGGCCCGCCGCGGCGAGCAACGCCGCCAGCGCGTCCGGCCCACCGGTCGAGGCGCCCAGCACCACCACCTCGATGCCATCGGGCAGTGGCAGCGACGGCGCGGGGGCCGCGGCGGCGGGCGGCGCCACGGCGCGGTGCGCCAGCCCCCAGAAACGCAGCCGGGTGCGCAGCTCACGGTCCAGATGCCCAAGGTCCAGCCCGCCCAGGCCGGTGTCCTTGCTGAGCCAGTCGGCCGCACCCGCCTGCATCGCGGCCAGCGCCATGGCCGAGCCCTCGGTGGTGTGGTGGCTGACCATGATGATGGCGGGCGGCGCGGGGCCGGCCATCATCCGGCGGGTGGCCTCCAGCCCGTCCATGCCCGGCATCTCGATGTCCATCGCCACCAGGTCGGGGGTCAGGCGGCTGGCCTGGGTCAGGGCGGCCGCGCCGTCGGCGGCCTCGCCCACCACCACCATGTCGCCCTCCGCCTCGATGATGCGGCGCAGCGCCAGGCGCATGAAGGCGCTGTCGTCGACGACCAGGACGGTCAGGCGCAAGGTCATGCGCAGGGTCATGCGCCTGGCGCTCCACGGGGTGGCGGAGCGGCCATGCCTTCCAGCCCGCCGGGCCGGCCGGCTGCATCGGGGCCGGAAGTGCGACGGGTCAGCCAGGCGGGATCGAGCACCGGGATCGCCGCCCCGCCGGGCCAGCAGGTGGCACGGACGGGCCCGCCGGCGGCTGCCGGGCTGATGGCGGTATCGGCCACGCGGCGCAGCCCCTCGACGGCCGTCACGGCCAGCGCCACGGGGCCGGCCAGGCGCAGCATTGGCACGGCACCGCCGGCCAGCGTGGCCGGGCCACCCAGGGCCAGGCCGCCATCCAGCACCGGCAGAACCTGGCCGCGATGCGCCACCACGCCGCACAGGAGGAGGTCGGCCGGGCCGGGAATGGGGCGCTGGGGGGCCAGCACCGCCTCCACCTCCAGCGCCGGCAGGGCGAATTCCAGGCCGCCGGCCTGGCAGAACAGCAGCGCGGTGCAGGGAATCTCCGGCGTCGAAAGGATTTCCGGCCTGCGCGGCGCCAGATCCCAGGCGCCATCGGGCAGCCAACGGCCATCGCCCGCATCGGCATCGGGCCGCGCGCCGGCGCAGCCCAGGCCCATCAGGCGATCCGCCACGCGCAGCACGGCCAGCAGCGGCAGGCCCGGTGGGCCGTCCAGCAGCAGAACGCCGCTCTGCGCCAGGGCGAGGCCCAGCACACCGGGCGGGGCGAAGGGCAAGGGGCGGCTGGCAGGCATGAGCACCAGCCGCTCCAGCCAGGCGCGTGGCACCAGCAGCGCCGGCGCTTCGCCACGCAGCAGCCGCATGCCCGGCATGGCGACGGCGGGCATGGCCATGCGGCGGGGCGCGGCGAGGGCGGGCGGGCGGTCCACCCACGGCGCCGGGGCTGGCGGCGCGCCACCGCCGGGCGTGGCGCGCAG
>JACMRO010000026.1 GCA_014376425.1 Rubritepida sp. | reverse complement strand
CTGGACGGCATCAAGAACAAGATCCACCCCGGCGATGCCATGGATAAGGATTTGTACGACCTGCCGCCGGAGGAGCTGAAGGGCATCCCGACGGTGTGCGGCAGCCTGCGCGAAGCGCTGGGTGCGCTGGCCGCCGACCATGACTTCCTGCTGGCCGGCGACGTCTTCACCCGTGACCAGATCGAGAGCTACATCGAGCTGAAGTGGGGTGAAGTGTACAAGTTCGGGCACACGCCGCACCCGGTCGAGTTCGAGATGTACTACTCGGTCTGAGTCGAGACTGAACAACGGAGGAAGGGCGCCCTTACGGGGGGCCCTTGCGGCCGATGGCGGAACGAATGTTGGCGCATTTGGCATCAGAAGGGCTCGCCGTGGGCCCCCTGGTCGTGATGACGCCACCGGCCGCGCCCCCGGGCTCGCTGTCGGCTTCCATCAATGGTCTGCCGGGGCGTTCGCGGCTCGTCTCTCTCGTTCCGCTTGCCAACCCGGGAAATATCCTTCGCACGGCGCTGCTCGTGACGGAGTGATGGCGTGGCGACCGACAGTTCAGTCCGACCACGCGGTCCAGGAACCCCTTCCGAGCTCGACCCCCTGACTGTTGCCCTTGAGCCACAGTCAGGCGCGGAGATGGCCGTGCGTCATCCGAAAGGAAACCAACGTTCACGCCGCCCCTTCCTGCCTTGTCGAAGAATCAACATTGCAGAGTGAGGACCACCATGCGCCGTTTCGTACCCATCATGGCCGCGGCCGGACTGGCCATGCCCGGCCTGGCCCAGGCCCAGTTTTTCGCCCCCGTCACGCAGCCGATCACCGGCCTTTACATCGGCGCCGGCGCCGGCGTGAACTTCGCCGATATCGGCACACTGCGCGCCACAGAAGGCCTGGCGCCGGCATTCAGGAGCCGTGGCATCGGCACCACTGGCCGCGCCTTGTTCGAGCCAGGTTTCGCGGGCGTGTTCGCCGTCGGCTATGGCTTGGGCAATGGCATTCGTCTCGAGGTCGAAGGCAACTACCGGCAGAATGATGTCCGCAAGATCCGCGGCTTCTCGGGTGCCGGCCTGGGCACGCGGGCCGATGGCGAACAGCGCACCTACGGTGTGATGGGCAACGCCTACTATGATTTCAACATTCCTTATTTCCCCTGGTTTACCCCCTATGTCGGCGCCGGCGTGGGCTATGCCTGGCGCGAATGGCAGGATGTGCGCACCTCCGCTCTGAACGGTGCGGCTGCCCTGCGGCCCAGCGGTACCGAGGCGAACTTTGCCTACCAGGGTATGCTCGGTGGCGCGTTCAATATCACCTCCGTCCCCGGCCTGGCGGTCACGGCCGAGTATCGTTATTTCCGCGTCCTCGGCGGCACCTATCAGACCCGGCTGACGTCCGGCCTGGCGCCGACCGGCGTGACGTTGGCTGGCGGCAATCTGCGTGCCGAGAATGCCGGCAACCACTCCGCCATGCTCGGCCTGCGTTACGCCTTCAACCAGCCGGCGCCATTCGTGCCGGTGGTCGCCGCCCCGGCGGCCCCGGTGCAGCAGGTCGCACGCACCTACCTGGTGTTCTTCGACTGGAACCGTGCCGACCTGACCGACCGCGCCCGCCAGATCATCGCCGATGCCGCCGCCGCCCGCACCAGCGCGCGCGCGACCCGCATCGAGGTGGCCGGCCACGCCGACCGTTCGGGCACCGACCGCTACAACCAGGCGCTGTCGCTACGCCGGGCCGAGGCGGTAGCGTCGGAGCTGACCCGCCGTGGCGTGTCGCGCTCGGATATCGGCATCCAGGGCTTTGGCGAGAGCCGCCCGCTGGTGTCGACCGCCGATGGTGTGCGCGAGCCGCAGAACCGCCGTGTCGAAATCGTGCTGCGGTAACACGCGCCCGCATGACACAGGAAAGGCCGCCTTCGGGCGGCCTTTTTTGTGCCCTCATGCGTCGCGCAATATTCGTTCCTGAACTACCGCCTGCGGTCGCTCGCGATGAGCTTCATCAGCATCCCCTCGCGCAGCCCGCGATCGGCCACCGTCAGGCGCGATACCGGCCAGACCTGGCGGATGGCGGCGTAGACGGCGCAGCCGGGCAGCACGAAATCGGCCCGCTCGGGCCCGATGCAAGGGTGCTCGACCAGGCCGGCGCGGCCCATGGCGAAGAGCTTCTCCAGCGCGCGGTCCGCCTCCTCCGCGTCCAGGCACACCCCATCGACCCATTGCCGGCGGTAGCGCGGCAGGTCCAGCACCGTACCGGCCAAGGTGGTCACGGTGCCGGAAGTGCCGATCAGCCTTACCCCGCCCTGGCGGATCTCCTGGCCAATGCAGTGGACCGCGTCGAAGGCTTGCAACCTGGCCGCCACCTCGTCCCGCACCGCCTCGAACCCGCCTCGGGTGAAGCAGCTCTCACCCTCCCGTTCGGACAGCGTGACCACACCCACGGGTAGGGAGACGGTGCCGACCAAGGTGGGTTCCTGGCTTTCCTGCCCCACCGGCGCCAGCCGCACCCAGGCGATCTCCGTGCTGCCACCGCCGATGTCAAACAGGATGGCCCGGCGGTCCCCGGGCGTCAGCAGGGGCGCGCAACTGGCCAGGGCCAGCTGCGCCTCCTCCCGGGCGCCGATGATGCGCGGCGTGATGCCGGTCTCGCGCGTCACCCGCCCCAGGAAGGCGGCGCCGTTGGTGGCGCGGCGGCAGGCCTCGGTGGCGACGGCGGCGAAGCCACGCAGCGGGCGGCGGTTCAACTTGTCAGCGCAGGCGAGCAGGGCATCGATGGCGCGGTCCATCGCCGCATCGCTCAGCCGGCCAGTGGCGACCAGCCCCTCGCCCAGCCTGACGATGCGGGAGAAGCTGTCCACCACGCGAAAGCCGCGCGGGGTCGGCGCGCCCACCAGCAGGCGGCAGTTATTGGTGCCCAGGTCGAGCGCCGCGTAGAGCGCACCCTCCAGCCGCCCCTGCCGCCGCCCGCCCCGGGCGGCGGGAGGGGTCTCGCCGGGGGTATCACCCAGCATGGCGCCGGGCCCCCTGCCGGGGGCGTCCCCG
>JACMRO010000310.1 GCA_014376425.1 Rubritepida sp. | reverse complement strand
GCCCGGCATGGCGCTGCCAGGCGCGCATCTTTCGGCCCAGAGCGGGCTGCCCTAGCCTGCAATGATGAACGATCGGATCCTCGGCGTGCTCGGCGGCATGGGGCCTTTGGCCAGCGCCGAATTCATGCGCAGCCTCACGCTTCAGACGCCGGCCCTGCGCGACCAGGACCACATCCCCGCCATACTGGTCAGCGATGGCCGGGTGCCCGACCGCACCGCCGCCCGCCAGGGCCTGGGGCCAGACCCGCTGCCGGCGCTGATCCGCGGCATTCGCATCCTCGAAGCCGCGGGATGCGGCGCCATCGTCATCCCCTGCAACACCGCGCATGGCTGGTACGGCGGCATGGCGGCGGCGACCGCGCTGCCCATACTGCACATCGTCGATGCCGCGGCGGCGGACCTTCGCGCGCAGGGCATCGAGGGCGGTCGCATCGGCCTGATGGGCACGGCGGCGACCCTGGCAATGCGGCTCTACGAGGACCACCTGCCCGGCTACGAAGTTATCAGACCGGACGCCGCGGAACAGGCCGAGCTGGTGACCCCGGGCATCGAGCTGGTGAAGGCCGCGGACGAAGCGGGCGCCTACACTCCCCTGGCCGAAATGGCCGCGCGCCTGCATGCCCGCGGCGCCCGTGCCGTGGTGCTGGGCTGCACGGAGATACCGCTGGGCATTGCCGCGGGCCCACCCCTGCCCTTTCTCGTGGTCGACACGGTCGCGGCCCTCGCCCGCGCCGCCATCGCCTGGAGCCGCGCATGATCGCCGATGAAGCCGCACTCGAAGACCTGCTCAGCCGCCCCGACGACGCGCTGCGCGCCGACCTAGCCGCCGCCCCCGGCGATATTCTGGTACTAGGTGCCGCCGGCAAGATGGGCCCCACCCTGTGCCGGCTGGCCCAGCGCGCCGGCCGCCGCGTCATCGCGGTGGCGCGTTGGAACGAACCCGGCCTGCGCGAGCGAATGGCCGGTTGGGGCATCGAGACGCTGACGGCCGAGCTGACCGACCGCGCCGCCCTGGCCGCCCTGCCCGACGCACCAAACCTGGTCTTCCTCGCCGCCCGCAAATTCGGCAGCACCGGCGCCGAGGACCAGACCTGGGCGATGAATGTGCTGCTGCCCGCCATGGTGGCCGAACGCTGGCCGCGGGCCCGGCACGTCTTCCTCAGCTCGGGCAATGTGCTGCCGCTGGTGCCGGTGCTTTCGGGCGGCGCGGATGAGGCCACGGCGCCCGCGCCGCTGGGCGAATACGCGGCCTCGGTGCTGGGCCGCGAGCGGGTCTACCAGCACGCCGGCCGCACCGGCGGCACGCCCGCCTTCGGCATCCGGCTGAACTACGCGATCGACCTGCGCTATGGCGTGCTGCACGATCTGGCGACGAAGATCGCGGCGGGCCAGCCCCTCCCGCTGGCGATGGGCCATGCCAACGTCATCTGGCAGGGCGACGCCAATGCCTGGGCGCTGCGGGCGCTGCGCCTGGCCTCGGCCGACTGCCCCATCCTCAACGTGACCGGGCCCGAAACGGTGTCGATCCGCTGGCTTGCCACCCAGCTCGGCACCCGGCTGGGCCGTGCGCCGGTCTTCGCGGGCGAGGAAGCGCCGGCGGCGCTGCTGTCCAACGCAGCCCGCGCCTTCGCGCAGTTCGGCTACCCGAAGGTGGCCCTGCTGACGATGATCGACTGGGTGGCGGACTGGGTGTCGCGGGGCGGCAGGTCGCTGGGCCGCGCCACCAAGTTCGAAGTCCGCGACGGGCGCTTCTGATGCGCTGGCAGGACTGGCCCCCGGGCATGGCGGAGCGGTTGCGCGCAGGCCTGTGCATCCCCGCCCACCCGCTGGCCCTGCACCCCGACCGCACGCTGGACCGGGTGCGGCAACGCGCGCTGTCGCGATACTACCTCGCCGCCGGCGCGGGCGGCCTGGCGGTGGGCGTCCACACCACGCAATTCGCCATCCGCGAGGTGGGGATGCACGCGCCGGTGCTGGAGATCGCCGCCGCCGCGGCCCCGCCCGGCACCTTGCTGGTGGCCGGTGCGGTGGGTCGCACCGAACAGGCGGTGCGCGAGGCCAGGCTGGCGCGCAGCTTCGGCTATCACGCCGTGCTGCTATCGCTCGCGGCGTGGCGCGGTGCGTCCGATGACGAGATGATCGAGCATTGCCGGGCGGTCGCGCGGGAGATGCCGCTATTCGGCTTCTACCTGCAGCCGGCGGTGGGGGGTGTGCGGCTGGGCGTTGATTTCTGGCGGCGTTTTGCAGCCATCGAGAACGTCATCGCCATCAAGATGGCGCCCTTCAATCGCTACGCCACGCTCGATGTCCTGCGCGGCGTGCTGGAGGCGGGTGCCACCGACCGCATCGCGCTCTACACTGGCAATGACGACCACATCGTGGCCGACCTGCTGACGCCCTTCACCCTCAGCCATGCCGGGCAGCGCACCACGCTGCGCATCCGTGGCGGGCTGCTCGGCCATTGGAGCGTCTGGACCCAGGCCGCAGCGCGTCTCCTGTCCCGCGCCCAGACCGACGAGCCTGGCCTGCTGGGCCTCGACGCCGCGACGACCGAGATGAACGCTGCCGTCTTCGACGTCGCGAACGACTCCCACGGCGTCATCGCCGGCTGCCACGAGGTGCTGCGCCGGCAAGGGCTGCTCGAAGGCATCTGGTGCCTCGACCCGGCGGAATCGCTCAGCCCCGGCCAGGCGGAATTGCTGAGCGCCGTGACCGCCCGCTATCCCGAATTGACCGACGATGCCTTCGTGGCCGCGCATCTGCATGAATGGCTGGGCCCATGATAGCCTGGCCTGGAACACCCGGAGGACAAGCCATGCCGACCCGCCGCGCCGCTCTCGCACTTGGCCTCGCAGCCCCCGCCCTGGCGCAGACCGCCTGGCCCGACCGGCCGATCCGCATCGTCATCCCCTTTCCGCCCGGCGGATCGAACGACACGGTAGCGCGCATCATCCAGCCGCG
>JACMRO010000309.1 GCA_014376425.1 Rubritepida sp. | reverse complement strand
GCGGTTATGGCGGCGGCGGGTACGCGCCACGGCCGAATTACAACCAGGGCTACGGCCAGGGTTATAGCCAGGCGCCCGGCCAGGGCTGGGGCGGCGGCGGACAGCGGCCTCCGCAGCCGGGCTTCCAGGGCGGCTATCAAGGCGGCGGCCGGGGCAGCGGCTCACCCGAAATCGACCGCGCCATCGCCAATGCCCGGCAACGGCAGCAGCAGCCGCGCTGAGTGGCCGGGCTATGGCTTGCGCCCTGGCCCGGCCTTCACTATAGCCCGCTTATCTTTCTGAGCCGAGATTTTCCATGAAGCCCGACACGCATCCTGACTACCACACGGTCAACATCATCATGACCGATGGCACCGCCTTCACCACCCGCTCCTGCATGGGCCGCGAAGGTGACACGCTGCGGCTGGACATCGATCCGAAGAGCCACCCGGCCTGGACCGGCGTGCAGCGCATCATGGACACTGGCGGCCAGGTCGCGAAGTTCAACAGGCGGTTTGCCGGCATCGGGCTGCGTACCGGCCAGTAGGCCGGCCGTAGGCGCTTTCGCCCTGGCGTAAGACGCTTCTGCCGTGGTGTAGCTGACCCCCTTGAATTGGGCAGCGACCTTTTCCATCTGATTTCTCGTAAGCGGTGCCCGTTTGGGGCCGCTGCACGGCAACCGGGGTTTTCCTCGGCCCGCATTGCCCATCCGGGGATGCACAGGGGCCACAGATCACCACGGCAGCCGTTCACGCCAACCTTGCTTTCGAGAAGGTCACGACATGAACACGATCGATTTTTCACCTCTTTTCCGCACCGCTATTGGCTTTGACCGGCTGGCCCGGCTGGCCGAGGGCTCTCGTGGTGGCGACGCACAGACATATCCTCCCTACAATATCGAGCGCACGGGTGAGGACCAGTATGTCCTGACTATGGCGGTTGCGGGGTTCACCGATGCCGAAATCGAGCTCGAGGTCCGGGCCGACACGCTTACCGTCACCGGCAGGCCCACGGCGCAGCTCGATTCCGCGAAGCAGTACCTGCATCGCGGTATTGCCGGACGAGCGTTCGAGCGGCGCTTCGTGCTGGCCGACCATTTGGTGGTGAAGGGCGCTGAACTTGCGCACGGTTTGCTGCACGTCTCCCTGCAGCGCGAAGTGCCGGAGGCGCTGAAGCCCCGCAAGGTTGCCATCGGCAACGGCACCCAGCCCCGGCCGCAACTGGTCGAGCAACAGGCGGCGTAAGCGACGACCTGAAACGAACCCCCGACGGGCGACCGCCGGGGGTTTTTTCATGCGCACGGCGTTGGCAGGTTGGCCGGCCCGCCCCTGGTGGCTATTCCGGCTCGATCCGCGCGGCGCGGATGGCGTTGGTCCATTTCACCGTTTCGGCGGCGATGAACGATGCGGCTTCCTCAGGCGTGCCGGTCAGCATTTCCATCCCCAGCGTCTCGGTCATCCGCGACCGCAACTCCGAATTGGCTGCGGCGTGGCGGATGGCGGCGTTGAGCCGCAGGATGGCCGGGCGCGGCGTGGCCGCCGGGGCGGCGACGACGAACCATGCAAACAGCACGTAATCGGGCATGCCGCCCGCCTCCGCCACCGTGGGAACCTGCGGCAGCTGGCTGCTTCGGGTGGCGGTAGTGACGGCCAGGATGCGCAGCCGGCCACCTTGCGACGCCGGCAGGATCACCGCCTGGTCGGCGATGAACAAATCCACCCTGCCGGCCAGCAGGTCCTGCGTGGCGGCCGGGCTGGCGCGGTAGGGCACGTGCAGCATGCGCACGCCGGCCATGCTGGCCAGCATTTCGGCCGCCACGCGCTGGGACGCGCTGGCCGAGGCGAAGGTGATGGCCTCGGGCCGGGCGCGGGCGGCGGCCAGCAGGTCGGCCAGGCTGCGATGCGGGCTGCTTTCGGGCACCGCCACCAGCAGCGGCACTGTTGCCAGCATCGAGACCGGCGCGAAATCACGCCCCATGTCGAAAGGCACCCGGCGGAACAGGGCGTTCGCGGCGGCGTTGGTGGAATTGGTGCCGAACAGCACCGTCAGCCCGTCAGGGGCGCTGCGGGCTACCGCCTCGGCGCCGATCAGCCCAGAAGCGCCAGCGCGATTCTCGATCACCACCGGCTGGCCGAGCACCTCGCGCATCCGTTCGGCAAACAGACGGGCGACGGTGTCGGTGGCGCTGCCGGGCGCGAAGGGAACGATGCCGCGCACCGGGCCGCTGGGATATTCCTGCGCCAGAACCGTGCCCGCAAACGCAGTGCCCACCACAGCCGGGCCTGCCCACATCACATCACGTCGCCGCATTGCTGATCCTCCATCCGATGCCGGCGGAATAGGCCCGGAGCGGCTGGACGACAAGCGGTTCAGAACAGCCGTAGACCGCCCAGGAAGGTGTTGCCGCGGGGGCGCTGGATGATCGGCGTCTCGCCCTCGGTCGGGTCGCGGCCCAGCGCGGCGTTCTCGCGGAGCCGCTGTTGCTCGCGCGCTGGATCGACCGGGGTGCCGGGCTCCCCCGCGCCGCGCCAGAACATCAGCCGTTCGGCAAGGTTCCGGTCGGGCGCGTTCAGGCGCTGCGCCTCGCTGTCGATACGGGTGCGGATGTCGCCGGGGGCGTTGCTGCCGCTGGCGGCGAGCAATGCACGCACACCCGGACCAGCGGGACCGGAGGGGCGGCTGAGCGCGGCCCCCGGGGTCAGCGTCGCTTCGGCCTGCTGCCGGGTGTTGATTTCCTGCGGCCGTACCGCGCCGGGGCGCGGCGTTGGCAGGTTGCCCAGCGATGGCGGCATGGATAACGGCGCCCGGGTCGTGACCTGAAACTCGTCCGGCGCGTCGCGGGTGAAGCCGAATGTGCGCGCGGTGTCGCCGCCGCAGGCGGTCAGCAACGCCAATGGGGCAATGAGGGCGAGGCGGAGGATACTCATGACGTCTGGGTACTCTTGGGCGAAGGCCGAAACAAGGCGTCGGTGACCAGCATGCCTACGCCGATCACTATTGCAGCATCGGCGACGTTGAAGACGTACCAGTGCCAGCCGCCGGCGAAGACATCCACGAAATCGACCACCGCGCCGAAGCGGAAGCGATCGATGACGTTGCCCACGGCGCCGCCGATGACCAGCCCGAGGGCACACGCCACCAACCGATTCTCCGCCTTCCAAAGCCAGCGCAGCAACACCAGGGCGATGATGGAGGCCAGCCCCGCCAGGATAATCTGGTTCCAGGGATTGTCGCCGGTCAGCAGCCCGAAGGTGACGCCGCGATTCCACACCATGGTGAGGTCGAGCCCCACCGGCCCGATTTCAAGCAGCGGTACGTTTCGGCGGGCCGGCAGGTCCAGCTCGTACAGCACCCACCACTTGCTCAGCTGGTCAAGAATAAGGGTGACGGCGGCGATGATCAGGCCGGGGCGCAAATGATTCATGCGCCGATGACCGCGGTGCAACGCAGGCACAGCGAGGTCGCGGCCGCAACTTCGGGCAGCACGCGCCAGCAGCGTTCGCATTTCTGGCCGGGGGCGGGTGCCACGCTGATGGCGGGGTTGCCGGCGCCGAGGTCGAGGCTGCTGGTGATGCAGATCTCCGCCCACCCCGCCGCGTCGAGCAGTGGCATGTCTTCCATTGCCAGGGTCAGCCGTGGCTCGGCCTGCAGCGAGGCGCCGATAAGGCCGTCGCGCCGGGCGCCCTCCAGCGCCGTGGTGACGACGCCGCGGATGCCGCGGATGCGCGCGAAACGCTCAGCCAGGGCATCGTCGCGCCATTCCGGCGGGATGTCGGGCCAGAGTTCGAGATGCACCGAGCTGTCATCGCCTGGGTGCCGCGCCAGCCAGGCCTCCTCGGCGGTGAAGCACAGCACCGGCGCCAGCCAGGTGGTTAGGCAGCGATGGAGGTGGTCGAGCACGGTGCGGGCGGCGCGGCGGCGCGGGGCCAGGGACGCATCGCAATAGATCGCGTCCTTGCGGACGTCGAAATAGAACGCGCTGAGGTCGTTGTTGCAGAAGCCGTGCAGGTCGGGGATCAGGCCCGCCCAGTCGTAATCGCGCGCGGCGCGGCGGAAGCGCGCATCGAATTCGGACAGGCGATGCAGCACCCAGCGTTCCAGCTCCGGCTGTTCGGCGAAGGGCACCGCCTCGGCCGGGGTGAACCCTTCCAGCGACCCCAGCAGCCAGCGGAGCGTGTTGCGGATGCGGCGGTAGATTTCCGCTTGTTGCTTCAGGATTTCGCGGCCGATGCGCAGGTCCTGGGTGGTGTCGGAATTCATCACCCACAAGCGCAGGACGTCGGCGCCGTATTCCTTCAGCACGGTCTGCGGGTCGGTGGTGTTGCCGACGGATTTGCTCATCTTGCGGCCCTGCTCATCGAGCACGAAGCCATGCGTCAGGATGGCTTTGAAGGGCGCCTGGCCGCGGGTGCCGATGGCTTCCAGCAGCGAGGATTGAAACCAGCCCCGATGCTGGTCCGAACCTTCAAGATACAGATCGGCCGGGAAGGGCAGGTTGCGCGGGGTCAGGACGAAGGCGTGGGTCGAGCCGGATTCGAACCACACATCGACGATGTCCATCGACTGGTCGTAGTCGGACGGGTCGCGGCTGGGGCCTCCACCGGCGGAGCCGGTATCTGCCCCGCTGGCGGACCCGGCATCCCCATTCAGGAACCGGGCGGCTGCGCCAGGCTGGTACCAGGCATCCGCGCCTTCCGCGGCGAAGGCGTCGATGACGCGGTTCACCACGGCCTGGTCGCGCAGCGGCTCGCCGGTCTTCTTCTCGACGAAGACCGGGATGGGCACGCCCCAGGCGCGCTGGCGGCTGATGCACCAGTCGGGCCTGGTCGCGACCATGCCGCCGATGCGGTTGCGGCCGGAATCGGGCACGAAATGCGTGGAGTCGATCGCCGCGGCCGCCTTCGCGCGGATCGCGTTGCCGTCATCCATGGCGATGAACCACTGCGGGGTGGCGCGGTAGATGACGGGCTTTTTCGAGCGCCAGGAATGGGGATAGCTGTGCGTGATGAAGCCGCGCCCCGCCAGGGTGCCTAGGCTGGTCATGACCTCCCAAACTTTCTCATGCGCCTTAAAGACATGGAGGCCGGTGAAGCCTGGCGCCTGCACGGTATAGGTGCCGTCATCGGCGACGCATTCGGGCACGGCGATGCCATGGGCGCGGGCGAGCGCGAAGTCCTCCTCGCCATGGCTGGGCGCGATGTGAACGATGCCGGTGCCGGCGTCGTCAGTCACGTAGTCGCCGTCGAGAAGTGGCGCCTCGTAATCGTAGCTTCCGGCATAGCCACGCAGCGGCGAAGCGCAGACCACGCCGGCTAGCTCGGCGCCCGGAAACACCCGCGCTACCGTATGCGGACCGATGCCGCAGGCGGCGCAGATCGCCGGCAGCAGTTTCAACGCCACCACCAGCCGCGCGCCGGGCTTGACCAGCGAGCCCTCGGCCACGCCGTCCACATGCACCAGCGCGTATTCGATGTTGGCATGATAAGCGAGCGCGCGGTTGGCCGGGATGGTCCAGGGCGTCGTCGTCCAGATCATCACACTGGCACTGACCAGATCGGCGGCCGGCGCTCGCAGCACCGGGAACAGGGCGTAGAGGATCGCGCTCTTGTGGTCGTGATACTCGATCTCGGCCTCGGCCAGCGCGGTCTTCTCGGTCGGGCTCCACATCACCGGGCGCAGGCCGCGATACAGGCTGCCGTT
>JACMRO010000308.1 GCA_014376425.1 Rubritepida sp. | reverse complement strand
TTGGAAAACCTGGGGACCAGCTCCACCCGCTACGGCCTGGGGGTGTTCGGGGCCGAGGGGCCGGCGGCTGCCACCGGGCATTTCGTCCATGTCGCCGTCAATCGGGCGTCTGGGCCACCTGTGGCTATTCCCGCGCCCTTGCGCCTTGCCCTGACGCAGCTGTGAGCGAGGGGGCGCCCCTGAACCTCGACTGCGGGTTCAGTCCTCACGGGCGGCACGGCCGTTCACAACAGGCCTCGTCGGGCCATTGCCGCGGGGAGTGATGGGGATCGAACGAACGCGCACTTCCGGCATCGGACGCTTAAGGTCGAGATGCAGCAGGCCATTGTCCAGCCAGGCGCCCTCGACCTCGATTCCCTCAGCCAGAACGAAGGCCCGCTGAAACTGACGGCTGGCGATGCCGCGGTGAATGAAGATGCGGCCATCCCCCTCCTCGCGCTGCCGGCCGCGGATCACCAGCTGGTTGTCCTCCTGGGTGATGTGCAGGTCATCCATCGAGAACCCGGCCACGGCCAGGGTAATGCGTAGCTTGCCGTCGCCGGTCTGCTCTATGTTGTAGGGCGGGTATCCCTCGGAGTTTTTCTGCACCCGGTCGAGCATCTGCTCCAGGTGATCGAAGCCAAGGAACAGCGGTGAGCCGAAGACGGGCGAGCGGGACAAGTTCTTCCCTCCAATGGAGCGGATACGGGGCGGCCCCAAAGCCCAGGCACCGCCTTCTACACATGGCAAGCAAGCCAAGGCGTTGCAAGCGTCACGCGCCTGAGCGATCGCCGTGCTCCGCATAGCGTTGCAAGCGCCGCGCCACAGCGGTAAGGCCGCCGGATGAGTGAGACCATGCCTATCCTCTACGTGCCTGCGCCGATGCTGCGCGCCCGCGCCAGGCTCGTAGAGGCCACCGATGATGTGCGCGCGCTGTCCGAGAAGATGCTCGCCACCATGTACGCGGCACCCGGCATCGGCCTGGCCGCGCCGCAGGTGGGCGAGGCGCTGCGCCTGGTGGTGCTCGATGTCTCGGCCAAGGATGCGCCGCCCAACCCCGTCATCCTGCTCAATCCGGAGGTCGTCGCCGTCAGTGAGGATCTGGCGACGCGCGAGGAAGGGTGTCTTTCGCTACCGGGCATGTATGCCGATGTGGCGCGGCCGCATGTCGTGCGCGTGCGCTATCAGGGATTGGACGGCAGCAAGCAGGAGATCGAAGGCGAAGGCCTGCTCGCGGCCTGTTTGCAGCACGAGATCGACCACCTCAACGGCGTATTGTTCATCGACTATCTCAGCCCGCTGAAGCGCAACATGTTCCTGCGCAAGCTGGCCAAGGACCTGAAGCGCGAGCGTGATCAGTAGCCGGATCGTATCGGCATTCCCGCGGCCTATCTGTCGGTGGCCGTAACCGGGCCCTGAGCGAGAAGGGCGGCCAGGGCAGGTGCGATGCCGGCCGCCGCGCGACCGGTCGGTGCGGCGTAGCTGCCCTGGGCCGGCCGGCGTAGCCGCAGGCCGGCCAGCGCTTCCAGCAGCCGCACCCCGCAGGCGATGCCATCCAGCAACGGCACCTCCGCCGCCAGCCGCGCACCCATCCCGGCCATCGCGGCCCCGCCCAGCAC
>JACMRO010000307.1 GCA_014376425.1 Rubritepida sp. | reverse complement strand
CACGCAGGGCGGGCAGCACGCAGCCGGTGCCGGCCAGCACGGTCAGCAATTCGGCCGCGTTGGGATGCCGGCCGGGGGTGAGGTGGCGCAGCCGGCCCAAGCTTTGCGGCGCGTCGTTGAGCGCAGCCGCGATCGGCCCCCATAACTCGGCCGGGATTTCCGCCTGGCCGACCTGGACGCCCAACCTGGGCGATTCCTCTCCCATTAGCTTGCATCCGGCAACCACCAGCCGGTCCATCGCCCGCTCGGGATCGGTACGGCGCAGGCCACGGACGAAGACATCGCGCCGGAATGGACGGCCCAGGCAGAGGTCCTTGATGAATTCCTGTGGTGCGCCGGCGGGCATCGCGTCATAGGCGGCGCGCTGCGCCTCGTCGAACAGGTAGTCGGGCGAGTTCTCCTGCAGGGAGACGCTGCCAACGTAATCCAGCTTGGCCGGCGCGAGGTCGGCCAGCAAATCCTCGAAGAAGACCGGCCGCCAATGCTCGGTCAGAAATTCATGCGCCAGATAGGACGGGTCGAGCGGGTTCTCCGCATCCACGAGGCGCTTGAGCATCGCGGTGGCGATCAGATTGGCCGGCCGGCTTTCATGCAACACCCGGATGGCATCGATGGTGGCACCGGCGCGAAACGGCGAACTGCCACGATGTTGCGCAGCGAGGTGCCGGAGCAGGCGCTGCAACGCCATGTCCTGCCCGAAACCCGGCATGACGTTGTAGCCAATATACACCAGTCCGCCCGGCTTGAGCCGCCGCGACAGCAGGCGGACGATCCCGGCCCGCACCGGGTCCGCCACCCAGGTCCAGACTCCATGCAGGCTGGCCACATCGAGCTCGGGCAGCTGGTCGATCTCGGCATCGGTCATTCCGGCCAGGTCGGCCTCGATGAAGGTGGCGTTGGACAGTTCGGCACTCTCGGCCAGGGCTGCGGCCTCGGCGATGTGGGCGGGGTTGTAGTCCAGCCCCAGCATGGTCCAGCCCGGGTTGGCGGCGGCCAGCGCGTTGACGGTGTAGCCGCGGCCGCAGCCGATGTCGGCCATGGTCAGCCGCGCCGTGGGCTGCCATTCAACGCCCATCATGGCACAGATCTGCGCCAGGTTGCCGGGCGCCTGGGCGGCCTGGTAGGCGAAGGTGTAGGGGCTGTCGGCCACGTAGCCGTGGCTCCAGTCGGTCATGCGAATAAGCCTTGGGTCAGAGCGTGTTGATCGTTGCGCGCAGGCTGTTCCGCCCAGGTCGCGTTCACAGCGGGGTTGGCCGCAGCAGCGCGTCCGCCGCCGGGCGCCGGCGCGGGCTGGGCTGGCCCATCCAGGCGGTCAGGCCAAGCCTGCCGCCCGCCGCGCCGACGCGCGCCGCCGGCACCGCATCGGCGGCCAGGATGGGGTTCAGGGCGAAATCCTGTTCCGGCCCGACGAACAGCCGCGTCAGCCCGCACAGCCGTTCGAACAATGGCCGCCCGGGCAGCAGACGCTCGAAGTCCGCCGCGCCGAGCGGCCCCAGCCGGATGATGAAGCGCGCCTGGCTGTCCCACACCTGCGCGCCCACCGCGGCGTCCACCCCCAGCCTGCCGTGAACGACCCCGATGCGCGATTGCTCCGCCGGCGGCAGCCGCAGCCAGCCGCCGGCGAATTCGACGATCTCGACCTCGGCGCCGGCTTCCTCGGCCAGCATCGCGCGCAGCCGCTCGGCGCTGCGGGTACGGGCGGCCAGGTGGCCGGCATGGTAGCGCAGGCTGGGCGCGGGCACGGCGATGCGGCCCTGCAGCCCCGGCGTGCCCATGCCGATGGCGGCGTCCAGCGCGCGCTCGGTGGGAATGGGGTCGCGCGTGGGCCGGTATTTGGCGCCGGCACGGACCCACATGCCGGTGAAGCGCCGCGCCAGCATGTCCAGGAATGCGTGCAGCGCGTGGGATCGCCGGCGCAACTCCGCGCCGGTGGTGGCGGTGTAGTGCCGCGGCAGCGTGCCGCCGGGGCCGATCAGGCCGAAGAGCGGCGTGGTGAGCGCGCCGGTCGCGGGGTCTGCCGCAGTGACTTCGGCCAGGGGCAGTCCCAGGCGCGGCACCGACGCGAAGGGCAGCGTCACCGCGTCACGGCCACGGGCGATGACGAAGGCGGCCTGGTCGAGATCGAAGCGTGCGGGGTGGGCGGCGAGGGTGGCGAGCGGGCTGGGGGCGCGGGTCCCGGTGGCCGCGTTCTGCGCCGCGCCTATTCGATCGCATCCGCTCCCGAGGTCAAGCCCGTAGAGCTTTGCGTTAAGCTCGTCGAGGACGGCCCGGACGCGACCGTCGTGACGGAGATCTACGACTGCTCGGGCATTCCGGCCGATGGGCGGGACTCCATGAACGGTGGCCGGATCT
>JACMRO010000306.1 GCA_014376425.1 Rubritepida sp. | reverse complement strand
GTGTGGTGGCCTGGGGTTGAACAACCCCGCCACCTGGGCCCGGCCCAGCCGCCGCCCGGCCCCGCCATGCTCCCCCGCCTGCGCCCGCACCCAGGCCTCGGCTTGGCCTCCATCCAGAGACATCGACTGGTACAAGGTCGCCAGCCCCGGATCCTGCAGGACCGTCAGGCCCGGGCGGTGCAGCGCGGCCCGCAGGGCATGCGCGGCCGCCGCGTCATCGGCCAGGACGTGCAGATGCGGAACAGCCTCCAGCGCCGTCTGATCGAGCCATCCGCTCCAGACCAGGGCGGGGCCCGGCGCCAGATCGCGCTCGGCGACGCTGGCCACGATGAACCGGCAGTCGCAGGCCTGCGCGAGTGCGGCCAGCAGCGGCGCCACACGCAGGCCCGCCGGCCCCCGCATCGGCGCCGAGACGACCAGCTGGGGCAGCTTCACGGCAAGCGCTTCTCCAGCGACCGCAGGCGCAGCTCCATCCGTGCCTCAGCCACGGCCAACAGGTCATGCACATAGTCGGTGACGTCTGGGCCGCCGGGCGGGGCCGTCAGCGGGGCCGTCAGCGGGGCCGCCTCCACCGCGCGTTCGCGCAATTCGCGGCGCAGTGCCGCCATTTCGGCGCGGAGGTCACGCAGGGTTGCCTCCACCTCGTCCCGGCGCCCGCCCTCCGCCAGCATTTCGCGTCGCAGCGCGGCCATGTCGGCACGCGCCTCCGCCAGCAGCGGCTCGAGCGCCTCCGCCGGCAACAGCTCCGCGGCTTGCGGCAGGTCTGGCCGGCGCAGCAAAAAGTCTGTGCGCAGGGCCAGCTGGCGGCGCAGCGCCTCCACCGGCTCGCCCGGCAGCAGCGGGTCCTGCACCAGCACCGGTCGACCGCGTGACACTGCCTCGGGCGAGACCGCGAGGTCGGTGATCGCCTGCGCCCGTGCCGCGTCGGACCCCCCGATCTTCTTCACCATATGGGCGAAACCCACCGGATCGGGCCACCGCCCGAGCGAGGCGAGGTAGAGGTTGATCACGAAATCCTCGTCCGAGCCGACGAGAAGATCGGCGGCGGTAATGTCGGCCATGCGCGTCTCCTGCCGAGCCCGGTGTGCGGCAGCGTCGCGCGTCGGTCAATCAGCGCGCAGCCCCAGCTTCTCATGCAGTGCCGCCAGCCTGGCCGCGTATCGCGCAGGGCTGAAGAAGGCAGCGCGCAACGGGCCGGCCGCGGCCAGACGGGCGCGCAGCCTGGCGTCGCGGTCCAGCGCCAGCAACCCTGCCGCCAGCGCGCCCACGCAGCGAGGCTCCACGCAAAGCGCCGCATCGCCCACGATTTCGGGCATGCAGGATGCGGTGCTGGTCAGCACCGGCGCGCCCAGCGCCATGGCCTCCACCGCGGGCAGCCCAAAACCCTCATACAGGCTGGGGAAGCAGACCGCACGGGCGCCGCGCACCAGCGCCATCAGGTCGGCGCGCGGCAGGTGGCCGAGCAGCCTTACCCGGCCGTCGGGCGTGTCCGCGCGCCCGGCCAGGGCGGCCAGCTCGGCCTGCCACAGCCAGGCTTTTCCGCCGGCGATGATGAGCGGCGATGCGATGTCGGTGGCGAGAAATGCCTCGATCAGCCGACGCAGGTTCTTGCGTGGTTCGATGGCGGCGTAGAACAGGAAATAGCCTTGCGGGGCCAGCGCGAAATCGCGCAGCCGTGCCGCCAGGGCATCCGGCGGCAGCGCCAGCGCGGCCGGGTCGGGCGCCACCCCCAGCCAGGTGTTGGTGACCCGCGCGGGGTCGACCCCCAGCAGCCGGATGATGTCGGCGCGCGACCACTCGCTGATGGTAACGATGTGCGCTGCCTGGCCCGCGATCAGGCGCAGCATGCGCGCATGCTGCGCCTGATCGGTCAGCGTGGTCTCGGGCAGCACCATCGGAATGAGGTCGAGCACGGAGTAGATGTTGGGCACGCCCGGCACCGCCAGCGGCGTGGGGAAAGTCCAGTGCATGGCCACGGGGTTCAACCCCGCCGGCAGGCGCAAGGGCAGCAGTCGGTGCCGGGTGCGTAGGTGCAGATGCGCCCGGCCCTGCGCGTCGCGCGCGTTCAACCGCAATGTGCCGGGTGGCAGGCCGGCCTGCGGCCCATCCGCCGGCGTGACGGCCAGGGTGCCGCCCTGCCAGGCGATGGAGGCCTGGCCGCCCAGGCGACGCGCCAGGCGAAGCGCGCCGCCCAACCGGCCGGGCGCGGTGGGCCGGCCGGGACCGGCGCCGAAGATCACGCCCGGGCGAAACCCATCCGCCGCCACCGCCGCTGCCAGGCCGCGCGCGTAGGTCGCGATGCCGGTGCCCTGCGGCAGCGCCAGATTGTGGCCGTCCAGGAGATAAAGGCCGCGATCCTGTCCGGTTCCTGCCATGCCAGGGGCCTACCCGCAGCAGCGCCGGCCACGCAACCCTTCCAGCCGGCCCCCGAATGCGGCAAACATGGGCGGCCCCCGCACAGGAATGCCCGCCGCGCCATGACGACCACCACCATCATCCCGGTCATCCTCTCCGGCGGCACCGGCAGCCGGCTCTGGCCGCTCTCGCGCGAGGCATATCCGAAGCAGTTCTGGCCGCTGGCCGGCCGCGAGACCATGCTGGCCGCCACCGCGCTGCGGGCGCAGGGGCCCGACTTCGCGCCGCCCATCGTGGTGTGCAACGAGGCGCATCGCTTCATGGCGGCGGAGCAGCTGCGCGCGGCGCATATCGAAGGCGCGCGTATCCTGCTGGAACCGGCCGGCCGCAACAGCGCGCCCGCCGTCGCCGCCGCCGCCGTGCTGGCAGAGGAGGTGAGCCCGGGCGCGGTGCTGTGGATCATGCCGGCCGACGCCGCGATCACCGACGTGCCAGCCCTGCATGCGGCGCTGGCGCTGGCGGTGGTGGCGGCGCAGATGGGGCGGATCGTCACATTCGGCATGCGGCCGACCGGGCCTGAGACGGGCTTTGGCTACATCGAGTCGGGCGGCCCCCTGGAGGGTGCGCCGGGCGTGCTGACGCTGGGCCGCTTCGTCGAGAAGCCCGATGCGGCTACGGCGCAGCGCTTTGTCGAAGGCGGCCGGCATCTGTGGAACAGCGGCATGTTCGTGGCCCGCGCCGACACCCTGCTGCGCGAGATGGAGCAATTCGCGCCCGCAGTACCAGCGGCGGTGCGCGCCGCGGTGGCCCAGGCCAGCCGCGACCTCGACTTCGTGCGGCTGGACGGAGCAGCCTTCATGGCGGCGCCCTCGGTTTCGATCGACTATGCCGTGATGGAGCGCACCGCCAATGCAGCTGTGGTGCCGGCCGCGCTGGGCTGGTCCGACGTCGGCAGCTGGGACGCGCTGTGGCAGATCGCGGCCAAGGACGCGCAGGGCAACGCCACCCAGGGGCCCGTGCATCTGGTGGGCGCGACGAATTGCTACGTGCGCAGCGAAGGCACCCTGACCGGCATCGTCGGCCTGGAGGATGCCGTGCTGGTGGTGACCGACGACGCGGTGCTGGCGATGAGCCGGCACCACGCCCAGGATGTGAAGAAACTGGTGGAGCAACTGCGCGCCGCGGGCCTGAAGCAGGCGACCGAGCACCGCCGCATGTACCGTCCCTGGGGGCATTACGAGGGGCTGATCCAGGGCAGCCGCTTCCAGGTCAAGCAGATCTCCGTCCGGCCCGGCAGCAAGCTGTCACTGCAGAAGCATTTCCACCGCGCCGAGCATTGGGTGGTGGTGAACGGCACCGCTATCGTCGAGCGCGATGGCGAGCGGATCATGCTGCGCGAGAATGAGAGCGTTTACCTGCCGCTGGGCTGCGTCCACCGGCTGGAGAACCCCGGCAAAATACCCCTCACCCTGATCGAGGTGCAGGTCGGCAGCTATCTGGGCGAGGATGACATCGTGCGCATCGAGGACACTTACGGGCGCGCCTGATGGCGATCGCCGCCGACGTCACCGACCTGGTGGCCGGCTGGCGGCACATGCGCACGCCAAGCGGCGTGACGCGGGTGCAAGCGCGGCTGTTGCAGGCGGGGGCGGGGCTGTTCGGGCCGGTGGGGTTCGCTGCCGGCGCCTGGCGTTGCTTCCCGCGGCCGTTGCTGGACCGGGTGCTAGGCGCGGCCGGCCAGCCCGGCGGCCCGAAGGACCCGGCCTGGCAGGCGCTGGTCGACGCGGCGGACGCCGCGCTGGCGGGGGCACCCGCTTGGCGTCCGGCCGCGGGTGACTGGCTGTTCGGCATCGGCGCCGGCTGGTGGCTGCCCGGGCATGCCGCGCGCATCCTCGCCCTGAAGCGCGGTGGCGTCGCCTATGCAAGCTTCGTCCATGACGTGCTGCCGCTGACGGTGCCCGAACATTGCAGCGCCGCGCTGGTGCGCAGCTTCGCGCAGCATTTCGCGCTGACCTGCCTGCTGGCCGACCATGTAGTCTGCAACAGCGAGGCGTCGCGCGCTGATTTCGTCGCGTGGCAGCGCCGCCAACTGCCTGGCCAGGCCATCCCCGCCAGCGTCCTGCGGCTGGATGGCGCGTCGGCCCGGCCAGCCCAGCCCGGCCGCCGGAACTTCGTGCTGGCTGTGGGCACCGTCGAATCGCGCAAGAACCAGCTTGGCCTGCTGCGCGCCTGGTTGCGGCTGCTGCGCGAGCATGGCGAGGCCGCCGTGCCGCGGCTCGTGATCGTGGGCCTGCACGGCCACTGGTCCGAACAGGTGGTGGCGCTTTGCGAGGCCTCGCCGGAGCTGCGCCGTGCGATCGAATTCCGCCACACCGTGCCCGATGCCGAGCTGGACGCGCTCTATGCGGGCTGCATCTTCACCGTCTTCAACTCCTATGCGGAGGGCTGGGGACTGCCGGTCAGCGAGAGCCTGGCGCATGGCCGGGTGCCGCTGGTGACCGACCTGCCGGTGTTGCGCGAGGCCGGCGGCGCGCATGCCATCTATGTGGAGGTCGACAACGTGCCGGCGCTGGCAGCGGCCGCCTGGGCGCTGATCGGCGACCCGGCCGGGCTGCGGGCGCGAGAGGCCGCCATCCGCGCCGCGCCACCGCCGCCTTCCTGGCGCGAACTGGCGGAGCGATGCGCGGCATTCCTGGGCGCGCCCCCTGCCCTGGCGCTGGATCGCGCGAAGTTGCCGGCCGGGCTGGTGGTGCCCTGCGGCCTGCCGCCGATGCCTCAGATGCCGG
>JACMRO010000305.1 GCA_014376425.1 Rubritepida sp. | reverse complement strand
TGCAATGGTGCGGCAGCGTGGCCGAAGTGCCACCCGGCCCCGCCATCGTGATCGCGAATGAATTCCTCGATGCCTTGCCGATCCGACAGTTCATTCGCCGCGGCGGTGGCTGGATGGAGCGCTGGGTGGACGACGGGCGCTTCGTCGAATTGCCCGCCCAGGTCGCCCTGGCCGACGCCCCGGACGGCACCGTGGCACAAACCGCGGAGCCCGCCCGCAGCTTGGTCGCGCAGCTCGCACAACGGCTGTCGCAGCAAGGCGGCACCGCGCTATTCCTGGATTATGGCCCGGCTGGCGATGGCGGCCATGGCGTCCCGGCCGAGGCACGCATTGGCGATACCCTGCAGGCGCTGCGCCACCACGCCGCAGCCGACCCGCTGGCGGCGCCCGGCCAGGCCGACCTGACGGCGCATGTCGATTTCGCGGCGCTGGCCCGGGCGGCCGGCGCCGCCGCGGTGCATGGCCCGCTCCCCATGGGGTTGTTCCTGCAGCGCCTCGGCCTGGTCAGCCGCGCCGCCATGCTGGCCCGCAGCGCGCCCGCGCAGGCTGGCCTGATCCTCTCCGGCGCCCAGCGCCTTATCACCGCGGAGGGCATGGGCAGCCTGTTCAAGGTTTTGTGCCTTGGACAGCCCGGCCATCCTGTGCCAGCAGGGTTCGAATGATCACCCACCCGGCTCTGGCCCACAGGCGGCATGGCTTCTTCACCCGCCAGGGCGGGGTTAGCGAAGGCGGCTTCGCCAGCCTCAACTGCTCCGACCGTAGCGACGACTTGCCGATGCGCGTATCTGAAAATCGCGGTCTGGCCGCCGGCGCGCTGGGCTATCGGCCGGAGGCGCTGATGGCCGTGCATCAGGTGCATGGCACGGCGGTGGCGGTGCTGGACGCGCCGTGGTCCACCCGGCCGGTGGCCGATGCGCTGGTCACCGCGCGGCCCGGGCTGCTGCTGGGCATCGTCACCGCCGATTGCGCGCCGGTGCTGTTCGCGGGCAGTGGCGGGGAAGATGGCGTGATCGGCGCGGCCCATGCCGGCTGGCGGGGCGCCTTGGCCGGCGTGCTGGAAGCCACGCTGGACGCCATGCGGGCGCTGGGCGCGCGTGACATCGTGGCCGTGGTCGGCCCCTGCATCGCCCAGGCCAGCTACGAGGTCGGCGCCGACCTGCGCGACGCCGTGCTGGCGCGTGACCCGGCGGATGGGGCCTTCTTCACCGGCGGCCAGGCCGAACACTGGCACTTCGACCTGCCCGGCTATTGCCTCGCCCGCCTCGCCGCCGCCGGCGCCGCCGGCCATGCCACCGGCGACGACACGCTGGGCGACCCCGCCCGCTTCTTCAGCCACCGCCGGCGCACCCTGGGGCGCGAAGGCCCGATCGGCCACCAGCTCTCGGCGATCGGCCTGTGAAGCGCCCTGCAACCACACCTGGCCCGGCCGGCGACCGCGTGTCAGGCGCGCGCAGCAGGATCAGCGCCCTGCTGTGCCTGGCCACCCTCGTCCTTGGCGGCTGCGGCGACCTGTCGCAGCCGTTTCGTGGCAATCCCGGGCGCAACGCCGCCTGGCTCGCCATTCCGCTGGCGGTGCGGCTGGCGGTGCCGCCGCCGCCTCAGGCCCTGCTGGGTGAAGCCGATTCGCGCCGCCTGGCGCAGGTCGTGACCGAGGGGCTGCAGGCGCGCGACGTGCCGGCCATCGCCGTCGACACCCCGCTGCCGCTGGACTGGCAGCTCGATATCAGCGCCGATAATCTGGGTGCCACGGTCCGCCCCCGCTTCACCCTGCGCAACGCCGATGGGGTCAGCCAGGGCGTGCTGGACGGCCGGCCGGTGCCGCTGCGGGCCTGGGCCGAGCCCACCCCTGACAGCCTTGCCGCCGTCGCCACCCAGGCGGTGCCGGGCATCACCCAGCTGCTGCTTTCGGTGCAGGCGGCGCGCGCCTCGGCCACCCCCGGCGCCATCCTGGCCGGGCCGCCGCGCATCCGCTTCTTGCCGGTCAGTGGCGCACCGGGCGATGGCGCCCAGGTGCTGGCGGCGCGGATGCGCGCCTTCATGTCCAACCTGGGCTTCGTGGTGCAGGACGCGGCCGAGGGCGCCGAATATGGCCTGACCGCGGTGGTCCGCGTCGAGCCATCCCCGCGCGCGAACCAGCAGCTGGTCGACCTGCAATGGGTGGTGACGCGGCGGGATGGGATGGAGCTGGGCCGCGTCGTCCAACTCGAGGAGGTCGCCCGCGGCCGGCTCGACCGCTTCTGGGGTGACGTGGCCTATGTGGCGGCCGAACAGGCCAGCGGCGGCGTGCAGACCATCATCCGCAACGCCACCACACCCGACCCGGCGAGCCTCCCTGCCACTGCCACTGCCACGCCCCCTGGCCTGCCCATTGCCAGCCCCCTGCCGGTTGCCACCACCCGCCAGCGTTGATATGCCCAGCTCAGCCAATCGGCGGGGTCCGGACTGCGCATGAAGATCGTCGCCTGCAACAGCAACATCCCGCTCGCCCAGGCCGTTGCCGACAGGCTGCAGCTGCCACTGGTGAAGGCCTCCATCCGCCGCTTTGCCGACATGGAAATTTTCGTCGAGTTCCACGAGAACATCCGCGGCGAGGATGTCTTCGTCATCCAATCCACCAGCTTCCCGGCCAATGACCACCTGATGGAGCTGCTCATCAGCCTGGACGCGCTGCGCCGCTCCTCGGCCCGGCGCGTCACCGCCGTCATCCCTTATTTCGGCTACGCCCGGCAGGACCGGAAGAGCGGCCCGCGCACGCCGATCTCGGCCAAACTGGTCGCCAACCTGATTGCCGAGGCGGGCGCGGACCGTGTTCTGACGATGGATCTGCATGCCGGCCAGATCCAGGGCTTCTTCGACATCCCGGTGGACAATCTGATCGCGGCCCCCCTGTTCGCGCAGGACATCCGCGAACGCTACGCCGGGCGCGACCTCATGGTCGTCAGCCCCGATGTCGGCGGCGTAGTGCGGGCGCGGGAGATCGCAACCCGGCTGCACACCGACCTCGCCATCATCGACAAGCGGCGCGAGCGCGCCGGCGTGTCCGAGGTGATGAACGTGATCGGCGACGTGCAGGGCCGCGACTGCATCATCGTCGACGACATCATCGATAGCGGCGGCACCCATTGCAACGCGGCCGATGCGCTGATGCGTAACGGCGCCCGTTCGGTCTCGGCCTATGTCACGCATGGCGTGTTCTCGGGCGGCGCCGTGGCGCGGGTGGGCGCGGCGCCCCTGGAGATGATGACGGTGACCGACAGCATCGCGGCGACCGAGGCGGTGCGCCACGCCGGCAACACCAGGCAATTGCCCATCGCGCCGCTGCTGGCCGAGGCGATGCGGCGCATCAGCGAGGAAAGCTCGGTCTCGTCGCTGTTCAACTGAAAAGGTTCGACCCATGAAGCTGATCTATTCGCCCGGCGCATGTTCGCTCGGCATCCACGTAATCCTCGAGGAGATCGGGCAGCCCTTCGAGACGCAGCGCGTCTCGACCCGCGACGGCTCGATCCACAAGCCCGAGTTCACGGCGATCAACCCGAAATCCAAGGTGCCGACGCTGATCCGCGACGACGGCTCGGTGCTGACCGAATTTCAGACCATCGCCTTCTGGCTGGCCCGCGCGAACCCCTCGGCGGGGCTAATTCCGGACGATCTGGAAGGCCAGGCGCGGGTGCTGGAAATGCTCGACTACATCTGCGGCACCATCCACCCGCAGGGCTTCACCCGACAATTCCGCCCGGTCAACTTCGCCCGCGATGAGGCGGACCAGCCCCGTGTCGTCGCCCAGGGCAAGGCGCTGGCCGAGAAGTATCTCGCGCTGCTGGCCGACAGCTGGAAGGGTGACGAATGGCTGCTGCCCACCGGCTACTCGGTGGCCGATGCGGCGCTTTTCTTCATCGACCAGTGGTGCGGCCGCTCCGGCATCACGCCACCCGACCGCATCACCCGGCACCAGCAATCGATGCTGGCGCGCCCCGCCGTGCAGCGTGCCATCTCCCGCGAAGCCGCCTGAAGGAACCCCGCCATGAACACGCTCTATTACGCCCCCGGCGCATGCTCGATCGGCATTCACATTCTGTTGGAGGAGATCGGCCAGCCCTTCGAGGCAAAGCAGCTCGACCTGAAGAACGGCGCCCAGTTCAAGCCGGACTTCGCCGGCATCAACCCCAAATCCAAGGTGCCGACGCTGGTGCGCGACGACGGGTCGGTGCTGACCGAATACCCCGCCATCGCCTTCTGGCTTGCCGCCACCAACCCTGCGGCCAAGCTGATGCCCGCGACGCCTGACGGCCAGGCGATGGCGCTGCAATTCACCGACCACGCCGTCTCCACCATGCACATGCAGGCCTTCAGCCGGATGTTCCGCCCCGCCAACTTCGCCCCCAACGAGGCCGATGCGGAGGCGGTGAAGGCGCGTGGGCGCGAGCTCTACGAGAAGGGCTTCGCGGTGATGGAGAAGGCGCTGGGCGGAAAGGACTACCTCTGCGGCGACTTTTCCTTCGCCGATACAGCGCTGTTCTACGTCAGCATGTGGTGGGTGAAGCGGATGGAAGGCACGCTGCCGGCCAATGTGGCAGCGCATTACGCGCGCATGCTCGCGCGTCCCGCCGTGCAGCGCGTGATGGTCGCCGAAGGTCTGGCGTGAACCTTAACCCCGTGGCGTTCTGGTTCCTCCGCCATGGCGAGACGGACTGGAATGCGCAGGGGCTCAGCCAGGGCAACACCGACATCGCGCTGAACGCGGTGGGGCGCGCCCAGGCGGCGCGGGCGGCGCGCACCCTGCTGGGCATGCGCTTTGGCAGCATCGTCGCCTCGCCACTGTCGCGCGCGCGGGACACGGCGCAGGTGGTGGCGGACGCGCTGGGAATGGCGTTCACACAGGATGCCGACCTGCGCGAGGTCAGCTTCGGCGAGCAGGAGGGCCAGCCGATGGGAGACTGGTACGATGACTGGATCGCCGCCCGCTACACGCCGCCGGGCGCCGAGACCTTCGCCAGGCTGCGGGCCCGCACCGTCGCCGCCGTCAACCGCGCAACCGGGCTGCCTGGGCCGGTGCTGGTGGTGGCGCATGGCGCGCTGTGGCGTGCCTTCCGGCACGAGGCCGGGCTGCCCGCCAATGTCCGCACCCCCAACGCACTGCCGCTATTCGCCGAGCCGCCGGCGCCGGGGCGCGCGGATTGGCGGCTGACCGCGCTGGAGCTGGCCGCTGAAGTTTGATCCGCTCCGCACGTTCAAGTTTGACCCGCTCCGCACGCTGGGGTTTGACCCGCTCCGCACGTTGGGGATCGTTTGGGCGCGAAAGCCCTGGCGCCTGCAGAGCGCCGCGCTCCGGGCCCGGGCCGACGGCCGGAGGCGCGGCCGCGACTTCGCCGGCGCCATCCCGCTCTACCGGCAATACCTGGAATGGCGGCCCGACCACGCCACTGCCTGGATGCTGTACGGCCACTGCCTGAAGGAGTGCGGGCGGCTGGACGAGGCAGACCACGCCTATGCGCAAGCCGTCCGCCTGGCGCCGCGCAACCGCGAGGCGGTGGAGGCGCGGGCGCATTTCCTCAAAGCCAATGGCCGCCGGGTGGAGGCGCAGGCCGCCTTCGCCACCGCCGTCGAACTGGGCGGCGGGTTGGAAACGCAGCGCGAGGTCAACGCCCAACGCGCCCCCGGCCAGCGCCCGGCGGCCGACGCCCAGCCCGGCCTGGCGCGCATCTGGATCGACATCTCCGACCTGCTGATCTTCCTGGAGCATAACCGCCACCTCAGCGGCATTCAGCGGGTGCAGATGGCGCTGCTGGATCATGTGGTTGCGCACCCCAATGAGGCCTGCTGCGTCACCACCCGGCCCTGGAACCGGCGCATCTGGAGCTTCTCGCGCCTGGCGCTGGCCGATTTCCACGCGCTGTTCCTGCTCCAGGGCGGCGGCGGCGAGGCGATGCGCCAGGCCATCGCGCGGCTATACGAGAGCGCTGCCGAGGCGCCGCCCGTGCCCGGCGCCACCCTGTTCATGCCCGGCGCCTTCTGGATCGGCGGCGGCAACCCGCCCCTGCTGCGCGCCGTGCGCTCGGCCGGCATGCGCGTCGTGCCGCTGATCCACGACCTGATCCCGCTGCGCCAGCCCGAAGTCTGCGTGCCCGCACTGGTCGAGGAGTTCACCGTGGCGCTGGGCGAGGCCCTGCGGGAGATTGATGGCGTCATCGCCAACAGCGCGCACACCGCCGCCGATGTCACCCGGCTGATGGCCAGCCGCGCCATGCCTGTAGTGCCCGTCATCGCCGTGCCGCTGGCGCACCGGCTGAATGATGCGGTAGCCCACCCGGCCGCGTGGAGCTGGCAGATCGAGCACCTGCGAGGCAAGCCCTTCGTACTGACGGTGGGCACCATCGAGCCGCGCAAGAACCACCGGCTGCTGCTGGGCGTGTGGCAGGCCTTGGCCGAGGAGGGACTGGACCCGCCGCTCCTGATCATCGCCGGGAAGCGCGGCTGGATGACCGACGCCTTCGACGCCGAGATGCACCTGACGCGTGAAGTCGACCGGAGGGTCAAGGTGATGACCGACCTGTCGGATACGGAGCTGGACGCGCTGTACGGCGGCTGCCTGTTCACCGCCTTCCCCAGCCTGGCCGAGGGTTGGGGGCTGCCGGTGGGCGAAAGCCTGGCGCGCGGCAAGATCTGCATCGCGTCGGACCGTGATTCGATGCCCGAGGTGGGCGGCGATGCGGCGTTCTATGTCGACCCGGTGGACGTCGCCGCGGCCGTGCCCGTGTTCCGCCGGTTGCTGTTCGAACCGGGCGCACTGGAAGCGGCCGAAGCGCATCTGCGCGACAGCTTCGAGCCGCGCGGCTGGCCTGCCGTCGTGCGCGACATGATGGCGGCGCTGCACGCCCTGCCGGCAGCACCGCCGCCTGCCCGGCGCCCTGGGCCGCTGCTGCCGGCGGGCACGGTCTACCGCCCGGCGCCGCATCTGCGCGACACCAGGCTGCATGCGCTGGACGCCCCTTTGCGGATGATGCTGGCCGATGGCTGGGCCGCACCCAGCCTGGAGGGCGCGGCGCTGGAGGGTGCGGCGGCCCGCCTGCACCTGACCCTGGCTGGTGCCGGCACGCTGCGGCTGCGGCTGCATGCGGACCGGGCGCTCGTCATCGAGGCCGCCGGCTGCCGCCTGGCCCTGGCGCGCGCCGGCAGCGGTGTGCTGGAGGTACCGGTGGCGGCCGGCGCCCTGGCGCTGGAGATCGGCGTGGATTCGCCCATGGTGCCGCCCGGGCTGTGGCTGACCGGAGTGTCGTTCCAGCCGGCCGTCACCACCCCGGGCTGACGTTCAGCCGGCGTGCGCCTGCAGGTCTTCCAGCCGCACCACGGCAAGCGTGGCGGCGTGGGTGGCGGCGAGCTTCACCAACGGCGCCTGGCCGGCCCGACGCGCATCCTCCCACCGCCCGGCGCAGAGGCACCACTGGTCGCCAGGGTGCAGGCCGGGAAAGCCGTATTCCGGCTTGGGCGTCGACAAATCATTGCCCGCAGCCCGGCTGAAGGCCAGGAATTCCGCGGTGAGGATGGCGCAGACGGTGTGCAGGCCATGATCGCCCGCACCAGTGTTGCAGCAGCCATCGCGCAGCCATCCGGTCAGCGGCGCCATCGAACAGGATTCGAGGGGGCCGCCCAACACATTGGTCGCCGCCGGGCGGCGGCCGGGGAAAGATGAACCGTCCGGCAATCAGGCCGCCGCCCGAATCGCCGCCGCGCGCACGGATTCATCCACCGTGCCGGCGAAAGTCTCGAAGTTTGCCTCGAACAGCTGCACCAGGTTCTGCGCTGTGCGGTCATACGCCGCGCGGTCGGCCCAGCTGTCGCGCGGGTTAAGCACGCCCGCGGGGATGCCGGGCACCGCCTTTGGTATCATCAGGCCAAAGAACGGGTCACGCTCGAACTCGACCTGCGCCAGACTGCCGTCCAGGGCGGCACGCAGCAGGGCGCGGGTGTGCTGAATGCTCATGCGCTGGCCGGTACCGTAGGCGCCGCCCGTCCAGCCGGTATTGACCAGCCAGCAATTCACGCCGTGCCGATTGACCAGGGCGTTCAGCATCTCGCCATACACTTCGGGGTGTCGCGGCAGGAAGGGGGCGCCGAAGCAGGTGGAGAACGTCGCCACCGGTTCACGGCCCAGCCCCTTTTCGGTTCCCGCCACGCGGGCCGTGTAGCCGGAGAGATAATGGTACATCGCCTGCGCTGCCGACAGCTTGGAGATTGGCGGCAGCACGCCGAAGGCATCGGCCGTCAGCATCACCACGTTCTTCGGCAGGCCGGCGCGGCCGCCGACATGGATGTTGGGAATGAACTCGATGGGGTAGCAGCTGCGGGTGTTCTCGGTCAGCCGGTTGTCGTTCAGGTCGACATGCCCATGCTTGTCGGCCACCACATTCTCCAGCACCGCGCCGAAGCGGTGGCTCGCATCCCAGATTTGCGGCTCCGCCTCGCGGCTCAACTTGATGACCTTGGCATAGCAGCCACCCTCGAAATTGAAGACCCCGGCATCGGACCAGCCATGCTCGTCATCGCCGATCAGCGCCCGCTCGGGGTCCGATGACAGCGTTGTCTTGCCGGTGCCGGACAGGCCGAAGAACAACGCCACATCGCCGGCCCGGCCGACATTGGCCGAGCAGTGCATCGGCAACACGCCGCGCGCCGGCAGCAGCCAGTTCATGACCGTGAAGATGCTCTTCTTGATCTCGCCGGCGTAGCTGGTGCCGGCGATGCAGATCACCTTCGCCGCGAAGCTCAGCGCGATGCAGGTGGTGGTCCTGCAGCCATCGACCTCCGGGCTCGCCTCGAATTCGGGGGCATGCAGGATGGTGAAGTCGGGCTCGAAGCCGGCCAGGTCCGCCTCCGGCGGGCGAATGAACATGTTGCGAGCGAACAGGGCATGCCAGGCATTGGTGGTGACGAGACGGACACGGATGCGGTGCTCGGGATCGGCGCCGGCGTACAGGTCCTGGGTGAACAAAGCAGGCCGCTGGCCGAGCCAGTCCCGAACCCGCTTGGAAAAGCCGACAAACTGCTCCACCTGCATCTTCTGGTTGATCTTGCTCCACCAGATGTCCTGCGTGACCTCGGGGTCGTCCACGACGAACTTGTCCTGCACCGAACGGCCGGTGTGCTGGCCGGTGACCGCCATGAAGGCGCCCTCGGCCGAGAGCCGCCCTTCACCCCGCTGCAACGCCTGAGCATAGAGTCCGGGGGCGGACAGGTTCGCATGAACTGGGCCGATGGCGGTGACGCCGGTGCCGGCGAGGGCGATTACGGGCATTCTTAAGGTTCTCCCAATAGCCGTGCAGACTTGGACGCCCCGGCAGGGCGGGCGACTGATACTCGATCCTTATTCGATTAGGGCTTGGCATTGCGGCGGGTCAACAAGTCTCCGGGTGAGATTCGTTGCGTGCGCTGCACAAAAACGGGGACGAAACAGTTACTTTGCGCGGGCGGTTCGGGCGGCGCGGATCAAGGCCTTGCGAACCGCATCGGCATCCTCCGCCGGCGCATCGAAAGCGACCCTGACGACACGGTCCGAAGCCGCCAGGTCGAAACCGTCCGGATCGACTGCGATCATGCGCCATTCCCCGGGTACCCCGGCCAGCAGCGCCAGCGTGTCGGGGTGGTCCGCATTCACATGGGCGATGATGTCCGCCTCCGCCGCCGCCAGTACGGTGGCGTCACGCTGCAGGTCGGTGGCGCGCAGGCGGTGGGCGGCGGCGAAGCCCCCCACCAGCAGGCCACCCACGGGGACCATGCGCCACAGCGCGAAATCACCAAAATCCGCATACAGCGCGGCATAGGGGTGGCGGGCCAACCAGCGGGCCTTCAGGCCGGGATCTTCGATCGGCGCCGCGCGGCCCGTCACCGTGACGCGCGGCGCGG
>JACMRO010000304.1 GCA_014376425.1 Rubritepida sp. | reverse complement strand
GCTTGAGGTGGCCCTCCACCGCCACGCGGGTGTCCTTGTTCAGGGTGCGGATGGTGCCGTGGATGTCCGCGGTTTCCGGGATGACGTTGGACGCGCTGCCGGCATTGAACTGACACAGGCTGATGACGACGCTGTCCAACGGATCGACGCGGCGGGAGACGATGGACTGCAGCGCCACCACCAGCTGCGCGCCGACCAACACCGGGTCGATGGCCATGTGCGGCCGCGCCGCGTGGCCGCCCAGGCCGCGGATGTGGATCGAGACACGATCGGCCGCCGCCAGGATCGGCCCGGCGACGATCGAGGTCTGGCCCAGCTCCAGCGACGGGTCGTTGTGGATGCCGTAGACGCTGTCGCAGGGGAAGCGGTCGAACACCCCCTCCTCCACCATCACCCGGCCGCCGCCGCCGCCCTCCTCCGCCGGCTGGAACAGGAAGTTGACGGTGCCATCGAAATTGCGCGTCTCGGCCAGGTATTTGGCGGCACCCAGCAGCATGGCGGTGTGGCCGTCATGGCCGCAGGCGTGCATCCGGCCAGGCGTCTTCGAGGCATGCGGCGCACCGGTCTCCTCGGTCATCGGCAGACAGTCCATGTCCGCACGCAGGCCGATGCTGCGGCCCGAATCGCCGTTCCGCAGCACGCCCACCAGGCCGGTGCCGGCAATGCCGCGATGCACCTCGATGCCCCAGCTCGCCAGCTTCTCCGCCACCATCGCGGAGGTCGCATGCTCCTCGAAGCCCAGCTCGGGGTTGGCGTGAATGGCCTGGCGCCATTCGGCGATCTCGGGCGCCATGGCGGCGATGCGGTTGTTGACGGGCATGGGTGATCTCCGGTGAATGGCGCAGCCTAGACATAGGTGTCGGGAGAGGAAAACCATGCTGCTCGCGCTCGACCAGGGCACCACATCGACGCGCGCCATCCGCTTCGATGCCAGCCTGCGCCCACAGGCCGTGGCCCAGCGCGAACTGGCGCAGTTCTTCCCGCAGCCGGGCTGGGTCGAGCACGAGCCCGAACACCTCATCGCCGACAGCGTGGCGGTGCTGCGCGAGGCGGCGGGCGAGCACCCCATCGCCGCCATCGGCATCACCAACCAGCGCGAGACCACGTTGCTGTGGCGGCGCGACACCGGCCAGGCGGTGCACCGCGCCATCGTCTGGCAGGACCGCCGCACCGCCGACGCATGCGCCCGCCTGCCCGAGGCGCTGATCGCCGAGCGCACCGGATTGCTGCCTGACCCGTATTTCAGCGCCACCAAGCTGGCCTGGCTGCTGGACCATGTGCCCGGCGCGCGGGCCGATGCGGCCGCCGGCCGGCTGTGCTTCGGCACCGTGGACAGCTTCCTGCTGTTCCGACTGACGCAAGGCCGCGTCCATGCCACCGATGCCACCAACGCCAGCCGCACCATGCTGTGGAACATCCACACCGGCGAATGGGACCACGACCTGCTGCGGCTGTTCGACATCCCGGCGTCCCTGCTGCCCGAGGTGCGCGACTGCGCCGCCGAATTCGGCACCACCGACGTACTGGGCCGCACCGTGGCCATTCGCGGCATGGCCGGCGACCAGCAGGCGGCGACCATGGGCCAGGCCTGTTTCCGGCCGGGCATGCTGAAGTCCACTTATGGAACCGGCTGCTTCGCCCTGCTGGTGACCGGCGCGCCCGTCGCCTCGCGCCACCGGCTGCTGACGACCGTGGCCTGGCAGCTCGGCGGCAAGCGCAGTTACGCGCTGGAGGGCGCGATCTTCAACGCGGGCAGCACAGTGCAGTGGTTGCGCGACGGGCTGGGGCTGATCGCCAGCGCGGCCGAGGCCCCGGCCCTGGCCCCGTTGGCCGATCCGGACGCCGGCGTGCATCTGGTGCCCGCCTTCACCGGCCTGGGCGCGCCGTGGTGGGATGCCGGGGCGCGCGCCGCCATCACCGGCCTGACGCGCGGCACCGGGCGGGCCGAGATTGCTGCCGCCGCGCTGGAAGCCGTGGCCTTCCAGACCCGTGACCTGCTGGATGCCATGGCGCTGGACATGGGGGCGGCGGTCACCACCATCCGCGCCGATGGCGGCATGGCGGCCAGCGACTGGACCATGCAGCGCCTGGCCGACATCACCGGCTGCGGCGTCGACCTGCCGGAAGTCACCGAAACCACGGCTGCCGGCGCGGCCTGGCTGGCCGGCCTGCAATCGGGCCTGGTGCCAGGGCCGGAGCAGGCTGAAAGCCTGTGGCGACGGGCATGCCACTTCACGCCCGGCATGGCGCCGGCTAAGGCCGCCCAACGGCACGCGGCGTGGCTGGATGCCTTGCGCCGAACCCGCTGAACAAGGGCTTGCTCAGCTGCGATCCACCACCTTAACTTACGTGCTGATGGCATATCCCCTCCAGCGCCAGCCAGACGGAACATCGTTTGTCGGACCCTGACAGCCTAGCTTTCCTCGCCGGCGGCGGCGATATGGGGAGACGGATTGCCGCGCGGGACTGGTCGGGCAGCGCGGTTGGCCCGATCGCGGGCTGGCCGCACAGCCTGCGCGCCGCCGTCAGCCTGCTGCTGCGCTCGCCCGTCGGTATGGTGCTGCTATGGGGCAAGGCCGGCACCATGATCTACAACGATGCCTACGCCGCTTTCGCCGGCGGCCGCCAGTTGTCGCAGTTGGGCATTCCGGTGCGGGAGGCCTGGCCCGAGGTGGTCGACTTCAACGAGCATGTGATGCGCACCGGCCTGGCCGGAGGCACCCTGCAATTCAAGGACCAGGAGCTGACGCTGTACCGCCAGCCCGGCCAGCCCGAGCAGGTCTGGATGGACCTTTACTACTCGCCGGTTCTGGACGACCACGCGCAACCGGGCGGGGTGCTGGCCATGGTGGTGGAGACCACCGCCAAGGTGACCGCCGACCGCTGGCTACAGAGCGAAGCGGGGCGGCTGCGGGCCATGTTCGAGCACGCGCCCAACTTCATCGCGATGACCAGTGGCCCGGAACACCGGTACGAATTCGTCAATCCCGCCTACTCAGCCGTTGTCGGCGAACGGCCGCTGATCGGTCTGCCGGTGCGCGAGGCCCTTCCGGAGCTCGAGGGACAGGGCTTCTATGAGCTGCTCGACAGAATCTACGCCACAGGCGTCCGCAAACAGGCACCCGCCATGCCGGCCACGCTGTCGCGCGGTTCCGGCGGGATGCTGCAGCGGCGTTTCGTCGAATTCGTCGCCGAGCCGTTGCGGGATGCGGCCGGCGCGGTGCGGGCGATCATGGTCATCGGCAGTGACGTCACCGAGCGGGTGGAGAGCGAGGAGGCGCTGCGCCTCAGCGAAGCCCGCTTCCGCGGCTTTGCCCAGGCAATGCCCAACCAGGTCTGGACCGCCACGCCGGACGGGCAGCTCGACTGGTTCAACGACCGCACCTTGGTGGAACTGGGAGCGACGGCGGCCGAACTGGCCGGCGATGGATGGGCCGACCGCATCCATCCCGACGACAGGCAGGCAACGGCGAAGCTATGGCAGGCCGCGCTGGCCGCCGGCGCGAATTACGAGGCGCAGTTCCGCGTCGGTTCGGGCGGCGGCTGGCGCTGGTACATCTCACGCGCCACCGCCATGCGGGACGAGGCCGGGGCGACCACCTGCTGGATCGGCACCAACACCGACATCCACGGCCAGAAGACGGCAGAGGCGGCGCTGGAACGGCTCAACGCCAACCTGAGCGAGGCGGTGGCGGCACGGACCGCCGAGCGTGACCGGATGTGGCGGCTGTCCACCGACCTGATGATCGTGCTGGATGGCGAATTGCGCATCGTGGCCGTGAACCCGGCCTGGGGCCGCCTGCTGGGCTGGAGCTTCGATCAGCTGGCCGGGCGGTCGCTGCTGGAATTCCTGCACCCGTTGGACCACGACGCCGCGCGGGCGGAGGTGGACCGCGTACTGGCCGGCAGCTCGGCGCAGCGCTTCGAGGGCCGGTTCACCACCCAGGACGGCGACTGGCGCCTGTTGTCTTGGACCGCGGTGGCCGAGGGCGGGCTGATCCACGGCGTCGGCCGCGACATGACGGCGGAGCGGGCGGCCGCGCGCGCCCTGGCCGAAAGCCAGGCAGCGCTGCAGCAGGCGCAGAAGATGGAGGCGGTCGGCAAGCTGACCGGCGGTGTGGCGCATGACTTCAACAACCTGCTGCAGGTCATCTCCGGCAGTCTGGAGTTGCTGGCCGAGGAAGCGGGGCCGGACGGGCGGCCGCGGCAGCTGGTCAGCCAGGCGATGGATGCGGTGGGCCGCGGGGCGCGGCTGGCGAACCAGCTGCTGGCCTATGCCAGGCGGCAGCCGCTGGCGCCCAGGGTGGTCAACGCTGGCCGGCTGATCCGCGACATGGACGACCTGCTACGCCGCACGCTGGGCGAGACGGTGGAGGTGGAGACCGTCATCGCCGGCGGGCTGTGGAACTGCATGGTCGATCCGGTGCAGATCGAGACGGCGGTGCTGAACCTGGCGATCAACGCGCGCGACGCCATGGTGGCCGGCGGCCGGCTGACGATAGAGGCGGGTAACGCGTCGCTGGACGACGCCTATGTCCGCGAGCATGAGGAGCTGCGCCAGGGCCAGTATGTGATGCTGGCGGTGACCGACACGGGCACCGGCATGGAAGCCAGTGTGATCGAGCAGGCCTTCGAGCCGTTCTTCTCGACCAAGCCCGAGGGCCGTGGCACCGGGTTGGGGCTTTCCATGGTCTATGGCTTTGTTAAGCAGTCCGGCGGCCACGTGAAGATCTACAGCGAGGTCGGCCACGGCACCACCGTGAAGCTCTACCTGCCCCGCTCGGCGCAGAGCGAGGATGTGGAGGTGCGCCGCCTGGAGGGGCCGGTCGAGGGCGGGCGCGAAACCATCCTGGTCGCCGAGGACGATACCGAGGTGCTGGCGACTGTGGTGGCGATGCTGGGCGGCCTGGGCTACCGCGTGCTGACAGCACGCGATGCGGCCTCTGCCATGGTGGTGATCGAGAGCGGCGCGGCGATCGACCTGCTGTTCACGGACGTGGTGATGCCTGGGCCGATGCGCAGCTCCGAACTGGCACGCCGGGTGCGGCAGCGCAGCCCGCACATCGCCGTGCTGTTCACCTCCGGCTACACCGACAACGCGATCGTCCATGGCGGCCGGCTGGATGAGGGAGTGGAGCTGCTGTCCAAGCCCTATTCCCGCCACGCCCTGGCGCGGAAGGTGCGCGAGGTGCTGACCGTCGCGGCCAGGCTGCGGGCGCCGCCGGCCGTGTCCAGGCGGGTGCTGCTGGTGGAGGACGACCCGATCATCCGCATGGGCAGTGCGAGCCTGCTGAAGCGTCTGGGCCATATCGTCGTCTCGGCCGCGCATGCGGAACAGGCGCTGCGGCTGATCGAGACCGACCCGCCCTTCGATGTGCTGTTCACCGATATCGGCCTGCCGGGCATGCGCGGCGACGCCCTGGCGGCGCGGATGCGGGAGAGGTTCCCCGACATGCCGGTGGTCTTCGCCACCGGCTACAACGACTCACCGCAGATGGATGGCCGCGTGGCTTTCGTGGCCAAGCCCTTCGGCCGCGCCGAAGTCGAGCGTGCGATGGCCGAAGTCCTGGCCTGAATGGCCGCCCCGCCCGGCGGGGCGGGGCGGCCAGGCTACTCGGCCGCCTGGGTCGGCACCGCGCTGGGGCCGTGCTTGGGCTGATGCGCCATGTCGTTCATCGCTTGCTGGACATGCGCCGAGAAGACGAATTCGGCCGGGCGTTGGTTCGATATATCGATCTCCGGCGCGAACGGGCCCTCGGTCCGGGGACCGCGCAGCTGTGCGGCGACCGCCTTCCAGGGGCGGCGGATGGCATCGATCGCCGCGGTCGCCTCGAACCCGCTATGCACCATGCAGTCGGCGCACTTCTCGTAATTGCCGACGCCGTATTTGTCCCACTCGGTGCTGTCCATGAGCTCGGCGAAAGTCTTCGCGTAGCCCTCGCCCAGCAGGTAGCAGGGGCGCTGCCAGCCGAAGACATTGCGGGTGGGGTTGCCCCAGGGCGTGCAGGCATAGGTCTGGTTGCCGGCCAGGAAATCCAGGAACAGGGGCGAATTGCCCATGCGCCACTTGGTGTCGGCCTTGTTGCGGCTGAACACGTCGCGGAACAGTTCCTTGGTTTTCTGTCGATTGAGGAAATGCTGCTGGTTCGGCGCCCGCTCATAGGCGTAGCCCGGGCTGAGCATGATGTTGTCGACGCCCATCGCGGTTACATCGTCGAAGAACTTCGCGGTGCGCTCGGGGTCGGCGTTGTTGAACAAGGTGCAGTTGATGGCGGTGCGGAAGCCAAGCGCCCGCACCTTGCGCAGCGCCTCGACGGCGCGGACGTACACACCTTCCTGGCTTACCGCCCAGTCATGCTGCGCCTGGTCGCCATCCAGGTGGATGTCCCAGATGAAGCGGGGGTGCGGCTTGTAAGCGTCCATCCGCTTCTCGAGCAGCAGCGCGTTGGTGCAGAGAATGACGATGCGGCCCTGCTTCAGCAGGCCCTCCACGATCTGCGGCATCTCCTTGTGCAACAGCGGCTCGCCACCGGCGATGGCCACGACCGGTGCACCGCATTCGATGGCGGCGTTCAGGCTGTCCTCGACCGAAAGGCGCTTGTTAAGGATCGCGTCGGGATAGTCGATCTTGCCGCAGCCGGCGCAGGCCAGGTTGCAACGGAACAGCGGCTCCAGCATCAACACCAGCGGGAAGCGCTTGCGGCCCATTAGCTGCTGCTTCAGCACGTAGGCGGCCACCTTGGCCTGCTGCGCGAGAGGGATACCCATAAAGGTGACTGCTCCAAGAATCGGACGCGGAAAGGACGCTGTCTAGCACGCGCCCCGGTGCTGCGCCATCAGGCGCGTCAGTGCCCGCGCAAGATCTGGCTCAGGAACAGTTGCAGCCGCTCCGTCTGCGGGTTCTCGAACAGGCTGTTCGGTTCGCCCGATTCGACGATCTCGCCGCGGTCCATGAACACCACCCGGTCGGCCACCTGCCGCGCGAAGCCCATCTCATGCGTCACGACGATCATGGTCATGCCGGTCTCGGCCAGCATCACCATGGTGTCCAGCACCTCCTTGATCATCTCGGGGTCGAGCGCCGAGGTCGGCTCGTCGAACAGCATGATTTTGGGCTTCATGCACAGCGCGCGGGCGATGGCGACGCGCTGCTGCTGGCCGCCGGAGAGCTGGCCCGGATATTTGCCCGCCTGCTCAGGGATACGCACCCGTTCGAGGTATTCCATTGCCAGTTCCTCGGCCTGGCGCTTGGGCATCTTGCGTACCCAGATCGGCGCCAGGGTGCAATTCTCCAGGATGGTGAGGTGCGGGAACAGGTTGAAGCTCTGGAATACCATGCCGACCTCGCGGCGGATGGCGTCCAGGCTCTTCAGGTCGTCCGACAGCTCGATGCCGTCGACCATGATCTTACCTTGCTGATGCTCCTCCAGCCGGTTGATGCAGCGGATCATGGTGGACTTGCCCGAGCCTGACGGGCCGCACACCACCACCCGCTCGCCCAGGGCCACGTCGAGATTGATGTCGCGCAGCACATGAAGCGTGCCGAACCATTTATTCACGGTCTGCAGGCTGATGGCCGGCGGCGCGTCGGTGCGGGCGGCGGAGTTCAGGGTTTCGGCGGCGCTCATGACGTTCAATCCTTAATGGGGGGCGCTCAGCGCTGATTCATCCCGCGGCGCCTAGCGCCGACGGCCCTTGTTCAGTTCACGCTCCAGCGAACCGCTGTACTGGCTCATCGCGAAGCAGAAGACGAAGTAGATCAGCCCGACCGTGACATAGACCTCGACGGCGAAGCCCTGCCACATCGGTTCGATGATCGCCGTCTTGCCCGCGGTCAGCAGGTCGAAGATGCCGATGATCAGCACCAGCGAGGTGTCCTTGAAGAAGCCGATGAAGGTGTTCACCAGCGGCGGGATCACCAGGCGCAGCGCCTGCGGCAGGATGATGAAGCCGGTCTTCTGCCAGTAGCTGAGGCCCAGCGCCTCGGCCGCCTCGTACTGGCCCTTGCTGAGCGCCTGCAAGCCGCCACGCACGACTTCGGCCAGGTATGCGCCGGCGAACAGGATGATGGCGATCTGGGCGCGCAGCAGCTTGTCGATATTCACGCCCTCCGGCAGGAACAGGGGGAACATCACGCTGGCCATGAACAGCAGCGAGATCAGCGGCACACCCCGGATCAGCTCGACATACAGCACGCACAGCGCCTTGATCGCGGGCAGTTTGGACCGCCGCCCCAGCGCCACCAGGACGGCGAGAGGGAACGCGAAGGCCAGGCCGAACGTCGCCAGGATCAGCGTGATCGGCAGCCCGCCCCAGCGGTCCTGCGGCACGAAGGTCATGCCCAGCACGCCGCCCCACATCAGCACCGCGATAGCTGTCAGCATGCCGGCCCAGATCAGCACCAGTTCCTTCCGCCAGAAGCGACGCATGGCCGAGACGATGTACAAGGCCACGAACAGCAGGCAGGCCAGCGCCGGGCGCCAGTGCTCATCATAGGGATAGGTGCCGAACAGCATGAAGCGGTGCTTCTCGCGCACCACCGCCCAGCAGGCGCCGACGCCCTTCAGGTCGCGGCAGGCCTGGGTGTTGGGGCGGCCGGCAGCGTCGTTGGGGACGCTCCACACGGCGTTGACGAACGCCCAGTCGATGAAGCCGTAGATGTACTTCACCAGCAGGAAGGCCAGCGCCAGCGTGATCAGGCTGTTGAACCAGCCGGAAAACAGGTTGGCGCGCGCCCAGCCCAGCCAGCCAGTGGCGAGGTTGGGGGCCATGCGGGGGGTGGCCGGCAGGGGCATGGCGTCGGTGGTGATGCTCATCGGCTTACCGCTCCACCAGCGCGATGCGCGAATTGTACCAGTTCATGAACAGCGAAATGCTCAGGCTGATGGTCAGATAGACCAGCATGATGATCGCGATGCCCTCGATCGCCTGGCCCGTCTGGTTCAGTGTCGTGTTGGCGATCGAGACGATGTCCTGGTAGCCGATGGCCACCGCCAGGCTGCTGTTATTGGTGATGTTGAGGAACTGGCTGGTCATCGGCGGGATGATCACGCGCAGCGCCTGCGGCAGCACCACCAGATTCATGACCCGGCCCCGCGCGAGGCCCAGCGCCTCCGCCGCCTCCCACTGGCCTTGGTTCACCGAAAGGATGCCGGCGCGAACGATCTCGGCGATGAAGGCCGCGGTGTAGAGAGTAAGGCCCAACAGCAGCGCGAAGAAT
>JACMRO010000303.1 GCA_014376425.1 Rubritepida sp. | reverse complement strand
CCGGCACGAGTTCGGTCAGCGGGGAGCAGATGCCGGTTTCATAGACTTCGCCCGCGATGATTGCGGTTTCGGGGTGCGCCGCCAGCAGGGCCAGCGTGTGTTCACCGCCGCCGAAGCCGACTTCGAGCCATAGCGGCCGCGAGGCAGCGAAGCCTGTGTCGGTGAAGCGCCAGGCCGGCAGCGTCTGCCCGATCAGCCGGTCCGGCCGCGGCCGTAGCTTGTGGCCGCGGCGGCGGCCGTAGAGCCGTTGCGGAACGCCTTCCGGCCAGTCGCCCATGGCGTCATCTCCATAAGAAAGGGGGCGGCACCGTCGCCGGCGCCGCCCCCGTTCCGGCTCAGCGGCTCAGCGGTTGAAGGCGCGCTTCAGCTCGGCCGCGATGTCGGTCTTTTCCCAGGTAAAGGTGCCCAGGTCATCGTCGGGCGTGCGGCCAAAATGGCCGTAGCTGGAGGTCGGCACATAGATCGGCCGGTTCAGGTGCAGATGCTCGCGGATGCCGCGCGGCGAGAGGTTCATGATGTCCTGCACCACCTTCGCCAGCCTGTCCTCATCGACGTCGTGGCCAGTGCCGTGCAGGTCGAAATAAACGCTTAGCGGCTTGGCGACGCCGATCGCGTAGCTGACCTGAATGGTGCACTTGTCGGCCAGGCCGGCGGCGACGACGTTCTTCGCCACATAGCGCGCGGCGTAAGCGGCCGACCGGTCCACCTTGGTCGGGTCCTTGCCCGAGAAAGCGCCGCCGCCATGCGGGGCCGCGCCGCCATAGGTGTCGACGATGATCTTGCGCCCGGTCAGGCCGCAATCGCCATCGGGGCCGCCGATGATGAAGGTGCCGGTGGGGTTCACGTAAAGCTCGGCGTCGGGGCACATCCAGCCGGCGGGCAGGCTGCTCTCGATCAGCGGCTTGACCATCGCCTTGATCTGCGCGGCCTCCAGCCCTTCCTCGTGCTGGGTGGACAACACGATGGAGGTGGCGCCGACCGGCTTGCCGTCGACATAGCGCAGGGTGATCTGGCTCTTGGCATCCGGCAGCAGGCCCTTGACCGACAGGTCATGGCTTTTCCGCAGCTCATTGATCCGGCGCAGGATCAGGTGGGCGTAGTAAAGCGGCGCGGGCATCAACTCCGGCGTCTCGGTGCAGGCGTAGCCGAACATGATGCCCTGGTCGCCGGCGCCCTCATCCTTGTTGCCGGCGGCATCCACGCCCTGCGCAATGTGCGCGGACTGGGCGTGCAGGTGGCATTCGATCTTCGCGTGCTGCCAGTGAAAGCCTTCCTGCTCGTAGCCGATATCCTGGATCGCCAGGCGGGCACGGTGCATCAGCAGCTCAGGCGTGATCGAGCCGGGGCCGCGGACTTCGCCGGCGATGACCACGCGGTTGGTGGTCACCAGTGTCTCACAGGCCACGCGGGCGTAGGGGTCGGCTTCCAGGAAGGTGTCGAGTACGGTGTCGCTGATCCGGTCAGCCACCTTGTCAGGGTGCCCCTCGGACACCGATTCAGACGTGAAGAGATATTCGCCTGTGTCGCGCATGGCTGGTTTCGGCCTCTTGTCGCTGGGTTACCGGGCAGCATCCGGCCACCTGCCCCTGGCCGGGGTTGGCCAGGGGCGGGAGTGTTTGGCGGAGGTGTTTGGCGGGGGGTGTTTGGCAGGGGGTGCCGGGTGGGTCAAGGCGCGGCCAGCCACGCGCCCTGCCGGCGCAATTCGCCGGGCGTGGCGGCAGGCCCCAGTGCTGCGGCCACACCTGCGGCCTGGCCGGTGACCATGGCGGTGCCCATGACGCGCAGTGACGCGCCGGCCATCCGGTCGCCATCCGCGCAACGGCCGGCGGCGTAGAGGTTGGGCGTGCCGGCGCTCATCAGGCAGCGCAGCGGAATCTCGTAGCTGCCGCGGTCGGGCGGATAGTCGAAGCTGCTCTCCAGCGTTGCGCGGTCATGCCACTCGGCGCCCCAGGCGCCCAGCCCGATGCAGTCGTCGAAGCGGGTGCCGGCCTGGATCTCGGCCCAGCTCAGCTGGTGCAGGGCATTGATGTGACGGCTCTCACGCGTGCCGAAATCCGGGCCGGTCGTAACCAGATAAGCAGCCCCCCAGCCCGGCAGGCGGCGCAGGATCGCCAGGTATTCCCACGCCTGGGCACGGGCGCGGGCGGCGGCCCCGCTTTGCGCCGCGGCATCGCGCGCGTCGTAATCCTCGCTGGCGAGGTAGAGCACGACATCGCCCGAAATCGGCAGGCGCACGCTTACGCTACGGGTCTTGGAGATGGCGGCCCCCCCCGCCTTCGCCGTCGACAGGTGCCCGGCGATGGCGGCGGCGTCGGTCTGCGCGCCCGGCGCCAAGCCGGCGAAGCGCGTCGCCATGGTGCCCAGATTGGCATGGCCGTGGTTGCCGTAGCGGACCGACGCGCCGGCGAGATGCGCCAGGTCGCCATCGCCGGTGGCATCGACAAAGGCGCGAGCGGCGGCCCGATGCGGCCCGCGCCGGTCCTGCCAGGTGATCGCGGCGATGCGGTCGCCCTGCCGCTCGGCGCCGATCACGGTGGCGTGGCAGATGACCTCGACCCCGGCCTGCGCCACGGCGCGGTCCAGCACCAACTTCAGCGCCTCGGGGTCGAAGACGGTGAAGACGCCACGGTGGCGCTGCACGGCGGACAACGCGCCCATGGCAGTGAGGGCGGCCATGATGGGGGTGGCGACGCCGCCCACCACCAACTGCGGCGGGTCGCCCAGCGTGTACATGCCGCAATAGGTGATCACCCCGCGGGTGGTGGCCGCGCCGCCCAGGCAACCCGCCGATTCCAGCAACAGGGTGCGGGCGCCGGCCTGCGCTGCGCCGATGGCGGCGGCGATGCCGCCATGCCCCCCGCCGGCGACGACGACGTCATGGCTCACGGCGCCAGCACCTTGTCCTTGTAGTTGCAGTACGCCACGCCCAGGCAGCGCCAGCATTCCGGCAGCCGGGCGCGGCAGATGTGACGGCCATGCAGGATCAGCCAGTGATGCGCGTCGCGCAGTAGCGCGGGGGGGATGCGCTTGACCAGCCCGTCCTCGACCGCGCGCACGGTCCTGCCCGGCGCCAGGCCGGTGCGGTTGCCCAGGCGGAAGATGTGGGTGTCCACGGCCATGGTGCTTTCGCCGAACACCACGTTCAGCACCACATTCGCGGTCTTGCGGCCGACGCCCGGTAGCGCCTCCAGCGCGACGCGGTCGGCCGGGACCTCGCCCGCGTGCCCTGCCACCAGCATGGCCGAGAGGGCGGCCACGTTCTTGGCCTTGGCCTGCCACAGGCCAATGCGCCGGATGTGGGCGCCGATGCGCTCGGCGCCCAGCGCGGCCATGGCGGCGGGGGTGGGCGCTTCGGCGAACAGCGCGGGGGTCGCCTTGTTGACGGCGGCGTCCGTGGTTTGCGCCGACAGGACCACCGCGACCAGCAGAGAGAAGGGGTCGGTGTACAGCAGTTCCGTCGCCGGTTCGGGGTTGTGGCGGGCAATGGCGGTTATGAAGGCGGCGGCCTGGTCACGACCCATCAGCCGGGCGCGGCGGGGGGCGGCGGCGGACCCATG
>JACMRO010000302.1 GCA_014376425.1 Rubritepida sp. | reverse complement strand
GACCCATCCGGATGGCGCCACTTTGCGGCACGGCCCCGATCGGGGCCGTGCCGCAAAGCATCTCGTCGCCAACGAAGTGGCCTGATTTTGTACCGCCACGCTGGCCTGGAATTCGACCGCCGTTGACACCGCGGTTCCGAACCATCGCGGGCCAGCGCCCGCCAACGGCTGATGCTGGCCGCACTGACCCGACAACGGGCTGCCGCCTCACGGTGGCTCAGGCGTCCATCGAAGAGGTTGCCCGCACCCTCTCTGCCCGCGACCCACGCGACCTGCTGCGCGGTGCGCTGCCCGGCTGTGAGCCGCGCCTCTACCGCCTCCTCGACCGCGCGACGTGCCCGGTCTGGACGCTGGAAGAGTACCGGACGCTCGATGACCTCGTCCGCCTCGGCGAGCCACGGGTGACGGAGGGTCGAGAGATGTTGTCGCCCGCCGACCTCGCCGATCTTCGCGACGGGCTTTCCGACGACCCGCTGACCCGTCGCCTCGTCGCGCCCTACCATCGGGAAGACCGAGAGGCGGTTCGCACCGTCCTTCTCTACCTGCGGCATGCGGGCCTGTTCGGGCTTGTCGAGGAGGTGCCACGGGGCTCCGGCACGGCCGCGGTCGGGCGGCGCGTCCTTCGCGCCCTCGCGGCGGCGGAGGCGCCGGCGGTGCCGTTCCCGACGCCGGCGGGCTGGGTTCGCCTCCGGTCGGCGGGCGAGGTGTTCGCGATCGGCGCCCGCCTCCGCAACTGCCTTCGGCGCGGCGAGGTTGAGGGCCTATGGACTTTGGTGGAGTTCCTCGCCGGCCGCACCGTCCTCCTCTTCCACCAGGAAGCGGAGGTGCTGGCCGAATTCGTTGCTATGCCCGCAGGCCTTTGGCAGCTCCGGCAGGCGAACGGTGCGGCGAACGCGACGGTACCTGAGCCGGTGGTGCGGGCCTTGCAGGCCGCCCTGCACGCCGCAGGGGTCGTGCTGCTGCCACAGTCGCTAAGCGGCGCGATCTCATGAGACCTGTGCGCGGGAGGGTTGATCCGACGCCGTGCGTTTTGATTCGATGCCGTGGTGCGGATGGTGGAGGCAGCGATGGCGCGGCGTCGGATTGGACAGGATGGGCTTTCATTGTGTGATGGGGCGCCACGCGGCGGCACGTCGCTCGATGCGGTCGCGGCGCAGATTGACTGGGCCGAACTGGATCGCCTCCTTGCGGGTATCTCGTCGTCTGCGAAGGGCGAGCTGGGCTGGCCGCCGCTGGCCTTATTTCGTGCCCTGCTGCTGGCGACCTGGCACGACCTGTCGGATGTCCGTCTGGCGGAGGCGCTTGATGACCGGGCCAGCTTCCGCCGGTTCTGCGGTTTTGCCGCCCACGAGCCGACGCCCGAACGCACCGCCTTTGTTCGGTTCCGCGCCGAGTTGGTGCGCCGCGTGCTGGATCGTGCGCTGTTTGAGGCAGTCACCCGCCAGCTCGATGCTCTGGGGGTCGTGGTGCGAACCGGGACACTGGTCGATGCGACCCTGCTCCCATCGGCCAGCATCAGGGTTGATGGTGAGGCGCGCTGGGCGGGGCATCGTCGACGCAAGCCCGTGCATGGCTACAAGGCGCATGTCGCCACCGACCAGGATGCTGGGCTGATCCGCGGCGTCGAGATCACCACTGCCAATGTTCATGATGCCGCGGAACTCGATGCCATCCTGCCGGATGCACCTGGCGAGACCTATGGCGACAGCGCCTATCAGGGCAGCAGGTCAGAACGGATCATCCGCGCTCGTGGCGGCATTCCCCGTGTCGTGCACACCAGCACCTGGGGCGGGCCTGAGGCGTTGGAGCAACTGCAGGCGCACAACGCCGATGTCCGGCGCGTCCGCTGCCGGATCGAGAAAGTGTTCGGCACTTGCAAGCGTAGCTATGGCTTGCGCCGGATGCGCTGGCTGGGCCTTGCCAAAGCGGGATTGCAGGTCCGGCTAGCCGCGATGGCGTATAACCTGCGCCGGAGCCTGGGCCTGCTGACGGCGATGGTGGCGTGAACCATGCCCG
>JACMRO010000301.1 GCA_014376425.1 Rubritepida sp. | reverse complement strand
GCCAGCAGCACGGTGCTGGCCAGGTCGGTCGTCATGCCGTGCGCCATGCGGGCCAGCAGGTTGGCGCTGGCCGGCGCCGCCAGCACCGCATCGGGCCAGCGCGCCAGCGGGATATGGCCGTGGCTTTCCTCCGCCGCCCAAAGGTCCTGATGCACCGGCCGGCCGGTGATGGCGGCCAGCGCCTCACGCGTGACGAAACGCGCCCCGCCGGCGGTCAGGATCGCCTGCACCTCATGCCCCGCGGCGCGCGCCAGCCGCACGAAGGCCAACGACTTGAAGGCGGCGACGCTGCCGGAGACGATCAGCAGCAGCTTCACGGCGCCACGCCCATCATCGTCGCCAGCATGGTCGCGCACAGCACTGCCTCGCCACTTTCCTGCACCACATGCACATCGGCCTGGCAAAAGGTGAGTGTCTTTCCCGGCTTCAGCACGCGACCGGTGGCGCGGGCCAGCATGCCGGTGGCGGGGCGCATGAAGCTCAGCTTGAACTCCACGCTCAGCACCTCCTGCCCCTCAGGCATCAGGCTCAGTGCCGCGAAGCCGCAGGCATTGTCGGCCAGTGTGGTCAGCAGGCCCGCGTGGAAATAGCCGGTATGCTGCGTCAGGTGCTCGCCAAAGGGCGCCTCGATCACGCAATGGCCGGGCTCGGCCTGGGCCAGCCGCAGCCCCAGATGGGTAGCGAAGCCCTGCGCCGCGAAGCGCGCGGCCACGCGCTGCATCTACAGGCGCCAGCCGGAATGGATGGCCACGATGCCGCCCGACAGGCTGCGGTATCCCACCCGCTCCAGCCCCGCGCCGCGCATCATGGTGGCCAGGGCCTCCTGGTCAGGAAACATGCGGATGCTTTCGGCCAGATACCGATAGCTTTCGCTGTCTTGCGCGATGCGGCTTCCCAGCCGCGGCAGCACCTGGAAGCTCCAGACATCGTAGAGCTTTTCCAGCGCTGCGACCTCCAGCCTGGAAAATTCCAGGCAGAAGAAGCGCCCGCCCGGCCGCAGCACGCGGCGGGCCTCGCGCAGGACCGCATCCTTGTCGGTGCAGTTGCGCAGGCCAAAGGCCATGGAGATCTTCTCCACGCTGCGGTCGGGCAGGGGAATATGCTCGGCATCCACCACCATGAATTCCAGGCCGCGCAACTGCCCGGCATTGACAGCGCGCGCGCGCGCGACTTCCAGCATCGAGGGGTTGATGTCGGTACAGATGACCCGCCCCGCCCCCATGCGCAGCGCGCCCAGGGCGATGTCGCCGGTGCCGCCGGCGAGGTCGAGCAGCGTGTCGCCCGGCCGGGGCCCGATGGCATTGAGGAAGACGCGCTTCCAGATCCGGTGCAGGCCGAGCGACATGACGTCGTTCATCAGGTCGTATTTCGGCGCCACGCTGTCGAACACCTGGCGCACCATGGTGGCCTTCTCTGCGCGTGGGACCGACCGAAACCCGAAATCGGCGGAAGCGGGTTGCTGTTCATCGAAGGGCGCGTCGGACATCATGGGCATCCTTATAGCACAGCGATTCGCATGCCCGAACTGCCCGAGGTCGAAACGGTGATGCGCGGCCTGGCGGCGGTGTTGACGGGCAGCGTGATCGAGCGGGCGGAGCTGCGCCGGGCCGATCTGCGCTGGCCATTTCCTGCCGGGCTGGCGACGCGGCTGACGGGCGCGCGGGTGCTGGGCTTCCGCCGGCGGGCCAAATACATGCTGATGCGGCTGGATGGCGGCGACAGCCTGCTGATCCACCTGGGCATGTCCGGCCGCATGGTGGCGCGCGCGCGGAATTCGGATGCGCCGAGCCGGCTGGCGCCGCAGGGTGGCGCTTCCGACGCACGCGGCCATAACGCGCCGCCTGAACTGCACGAACACATGGTGCTGGAGACGGCAGACTGGCGCGTGGGCTTCGTCGATCCCCGCCGGTTCGGTGCGCTGGACCTGGTGCCGACCGCGGCCGAGGACGCGCATCGTTTCCTGGCCGGTCTGGGGCCCGAGCCCCTGGAGGACAGCTTCACCCCCGCCGTGCTGTCCGCCGCCCTGGCCGGCAAGCGCACGCCGATCAAGGCTGCCCTGCTCGACCAGCGCATCGTCGCCGGGCTGGGCAACATCTATGTCAGCGAGGCGCTGTTCCGCGCTGGGATCTCGCCCCGTCGTCTGGCCGGCACCATTCCCGGTGCACGCGCCACCCGGCTGGTGCCGGCCATCAAGGCCGTGCTGGAGGACAGCATCGCCGCCGGCGGCTCCAGCCTGCGCGACTACGTCCGCAGCGATGGCGAACTGGGCTTCTTCCAGGACCACTTCGATGTCTATGACCGGCAGGACAAGCCGTGCGCGACCTGCCCGGGCGTGCCGCCCTGCCAGGGCATTTTACGGGTTGTGCAGTCGGGTCGGGCGAGTTTTTACTGCCCGCGGCGGCAGAAGTGACCCGCTTGCCGGGGCGCTCGCTTGCCCCGACACTCCGCCCCAACAAGGGAGCGCCCCACATGGCCTACGACATGATCATCGCCGAGACCCACGGGCCCACCGGCATCATCCGCCTCAACCGCCCCGCCGCGCTCAACGCGCTGTGCGACCAGTTGATGACCGAGCTGGGCCAGGCGCTGCGCGCATTCGACGCCGATGACGCGATCTTCTCCATTATCATCACCGGTAGCGAGAAGGCCTTCGCCGCCGGCGCCGACATCAAGGAGATGCGCGACCGCAGCTACCCGCACGTCTACATGCACGACTTCATCGGCGCGAACTGGGAGGTGGTGCCGACCATCCGCAAGCCGGTGATCGCGGCGGTGGCCGGCTTCGCGCTCGGCGGCGGCTGCGAGCTGGCGATGATGTGCGACTTCATCCTGGCCGCCGACAACGCGAAGTTCGGCCAGCCCGAGATCAACCTGGGCATCATTCCTGGCGCCGGCGGCACCCAGCGCCTGGCCCGCGCCGTGGGCAAGGCCAAGGCCATGGAATTATGCCTGACCGCGCGGATGATGGACGCGGCCGAGGCCGAACGCGCCGGCCTGGTCGCCCGTGTGGTACCCCTGGCCGAGCTGATGACCGAAGCCCTGAAGGTGGGGGAGAAGCTTGCCACGCTGAGCCAGCCGGTGACCGCCATGGCCAAGGAGGCGGTGAACCGCGCCTTCGAGACCACCCTTGCCGAGGGGGTAAAGTTCGAGCGCCGCTTGTTCCACGGCATGTTCTCGCTGGCTGACCAGAAGGAAGGCATGAGCGCATTCGTGGAGAAACGGCGCGCACAGTTCCGTCATCGGTAAGGCGCCAGGCCGCCTTGACGCTGCCAGGGGGAGGGCGATAGATACGCCTCCCGACCGGCGGGTCCACTCGCCGACCTTTCCATTTCAGCATTCCACTTGAGAAGATCCAGTCGCACGATGGCCAACAACCCCTCAGCCGAAAAGCGCATCCGTCAGACCGCGAAGCGGACCGAGCGCAATCGTGCACGGCGCTCGCGGGTGCGGACCTTCCTCCGCCGGGTCGAGCTGGCCATCGCCGCCGGCAAGAAGGACGAGGCGGCGGTGGCATTCAAGGCCTGCCAGCCGGAAATGCAGCGCGCCGTCGGCAAGGGCGTCGCCCATTTGAACACCGTGGCCCGCAAGCTTTCGCGCCTGTCGGCCCGCATCAAGTCGATCGGCGCTGCTTCGGCCTGATTCGGCCTACACTACACGTTTTTCGATAGTATTATGCTGCGTCTAGTATACGCAGCATCTAATTCCTGTTGTCCAATCGTTATGGTTGTTCGCAGACGTTGATGTATTTGCAACATCGAGAAATGTTCCTTCCGATGTCGCATTTAACCTTTGCCGCCAGGCGGCCGTGACCGTAGTTTCAGTGGCAGACCAGGGCGCGCTTCACCCCCGCGGTGGCCGGAGCAGACCGGTGCCGATGCTTGCGCTGCCCCGTCGATGATGAGCGTGCCTGAGGCGTGACGACATCTCCGGCGCCCGGTAGGGGCGGCCAACCGGGGCAAGCAATGAAGCAGGTGTCCTGGATGATGACGGAAACCGGCAACAGCCCCCCCGATGCCGTCAAGCTGGCCGCGTCCTGGACGCGCCTCCGCGCCCGCCTTCGCAGCGAAGTGGGCGAGGCCGAATACCGCAATTGGCTGCGCCAGATGGTGCTGGTCGGGATCGATGGCGATGTGGCGCAGGTGGCACTTCCCTCGCGCTTCCTGCGCGACTGGGTGCGTGACCATTACGGCGACAAGCTGCGCAGCCTGGCCCAGGTCGATTGGCCGCACGTCAAGCGCTTTGAGTTCCGTGTCGGCGCCGAGGAGGCCACCGCTGAACCAGCCATGGCCGACGCCGCTGAGGAAGGGTTGGCCGAAATCCTGGCGGCTCCCAGCCGCGCGCCCGCCCGGATCGCGGCCGACAACCGCGACAGCGAATGGATGGCGCCGCTCGACCCGCGGCTGACCTTCGACAGCTTCGTCGTCGGCAAGCCCAACGAATTCGCCAATGCCTGCGCCAGGCGGGTGGCCGAGCGGCCGGCCTCGGCAGGTTTCAACCCACTCTTCCTCTATGGTGGCGTGGGCCTGGGCAAGACACATCTGATGCACTCCGTTGCCTGGGCGATCCGCAGCGCCTATCCCGAACGCCCCGTCGCCTACATGTCGGCCGAGAAGTTCATGTACCGCTTCATCGGCGCCCTGCGCGGCGGCAGCACCATGGAATTCAAGGCGCAACTGCGCTCTGTCGATGTGCTGATGATCGATGACCTGCAGTTCCTGATCGGTAAGGACAACACGCAGGAAGAATTCTTCCACACCTTCAACGCACTGGTCGATGCGGGCAAGCAGATCGTGGTCTCAGCCGACAAGTCGCCCAACGATCTTTCGGGAATCGAGGACCGGCTGCGTACCCGCCTGGGCGGCGGCATCGTGGCCGACCTGCATGCCACCACCTACGAGTTGCGCCTTTCGATCCTGCAGGCCAAGGCCGACCTGGCCGGGGTGGACGTGCCGCTGAAGGTGATGGAACTGATCGCCCACAAGGTGGCATCGAACGTTCGTGATCTTGAGGGGGCGCTCAACCGCCTGGTTGCCCACGCCAAGCTCTTCGGCCGACCGCTGACACTGGAAACCGTGCCCGAGGTGCTCAACGACCTGCTGCGCACCCACGAACGCCGCATCACCATCGATGACATCCAGCGCCGCGTCGCCGAGCACTACTCGATCCGCATGACCGACATGTTCTCGGCCCGCCGCGCCCGCGCCGTCGCCCGCCCCCGCCAGGTCGCCATGTTTCTGGCCAAACAACTGACGTCCCGCTCACTGCCCGAAATCGGCCGCCGCTTCGGCAACCGTGACCACACCACCGTCATGCACGCGGTCTCCCGCATCACCGAACTCATGGTGGAAGACCGCACCCTGGCCGAAGATGTGACCCTGCTGAGGAAGCTGCTGGAGACCTGAGGAGGGGGTGAGCGCGGCCCCAATGGAGGGCTCTGCCCTCCCCTGGACCCCGCCCGGCAAGGGCCGAAAGGCCCCTGCACCCCAGGAAGTTGAGGGTTTGGGTGAAGGGGCTGCCTCACCCGCGGAATAGGCGCACCAGCCCCCTCACCCAAACCCTCAATTTATCCACGGTCCAGGGCCGGGTCGGCCCTGGCGGATAGGGGTCCGGGGGAAGGCAGCGCCTTCCCCCGGAGTCACGTTAACCCCCCTCTCAGCGCCTCCTCCACCTGCAGCGCAGCGGCCAACGCCTGCCGCCCGGTGCGGCCATCGGCCTCTGGGTTGGTGTTGTGGGTGATGGCGTGGGTGAAGGCGGTGAGTTCGGCTTCGAGGCTGTCGTGGTCGGTCCAGCTGCTGGTGTCGCGGCTGTGGTGCGGCATGTGGTCGGCGGGGTTGGTGTCGCCGGGGCGCAGCGATTGCAAGGTGCGCTCCAGGAAGTCGACGCGGATTTCCCCTTGCGGGCCGAGCAGGCGCAGCTTGCGTTCCATGGCGAAGGCCACGCGGGAGGCGGTGATCTGGGCCTGGGCGCCGTTGGCGAAGGTGAATTGCGCGACGGCGTAATCGGGCAGGTTACTGGCGACGGGGCCGCCCACCGCACGCACGCCCGTCAACTCTGCGCCCACCAGGCTCAGCATCAGGTCGATGTCGTGGATCATCAGGTCGAGCACGACGGAGGTGTCGAGGCTGCGCGGCCGAAAGGGTGCCACGCGTGTTGCTTCCAGCGAACGCGGCGCGAAGTCCCCTATCGCCGAACGCAGCGCGACGATGGCGGCGGAGTGGCGTTCGATGTGTCCGACCTGCAGGACCAGCTTGCCGGCAGCCGCTTCAGCAATGAGTTCGTCGGCCTGGTCGAGCGTCGCGGCGATGGGTTTCTCAACCAGAAGGTGCCGGCCGGCGCGCAGCACGGCGAGGCCGAGCGCGTGATGATGCGCCGTGGGCGCCGCGACCACCACGGCGTCACTCGATTCGATCAGCCGCTCCGCCGCCATCGCCCTGCTGCCGCATTCCGCCGCCACCAGCGAAGCCCGTTCCGCCGAAGCGTCGAAAACCCCGGCCAGCAGCCCCATCCTGGCCAGTTTCAGGGCATGGAAGCGGCCAAAATGGCCCGCGCCCATCACCCCCACCCGCAAGGCTTGCATCGCTTGTCCCCCCGCCGCATGTTCCGCGGGCTTCGGGCACCCCTGGCTTTCCGTCAACCGGGCTGGCCCTCATTCACATGGACCAAGCGCCTCGATGATGTTCTTTTCCCGCTGGAAGACCGCCGGCATCCTGCTTGTCTGCCTGTTGGGCGTGCTGACCAGCCTGCCGAACCTGGCCCCGCGCGCCGTGTTTCCGGACTGGTTTCCGGTGCGCCAGGTCAATTTGGGGCTCGACCTGCGCGGCGGCTCCTACTTGTTGCTGGAGGTCGATACGAGCGCGCTGCTGCGCGACCGACTGGAGGCGCTGGTCGAGGGCGCGCGCCGGGGGCTGGGCCAGGCCACGCCGCGCATCGGCTACACCGGTCTTCAGGCCCAGGCTGACCAGCGGCGCATGGTGGTGCGCATTACCGATGCCGCGCAGCGCGATGCCGCCATGCGCGCGGTGCGGGAACTGGCGCAGGTCGTGCAGTTGGGCGGCGGCGCGCAGAGCCCGGACATCGAGGTCGCGATCGCGCCCGATGGCCTGCTGACGGCGACCGTGACCGAGGCCGGCATTCGCACCAAAGCGGGCAGCGCGGTCGAACAATCCATAGAAATCGTCCGCCGCCGCGTCGACGAGACCGGCGTGGTTGAAGCGCTGGTCGCGCGCCAGGGCGCCAACCGCATTCTGGTGCAGTTGCCCGGCATCGACGACCCGGACCGGATCAAGCAGCTGCTGGGCCGCACCGCGCGGATGACCTTCCACCTGCTGGACGAGACCGCGAACGTCACCGCCCCCACACCGCCCGCCGGCGTGATGTTCCTCAACGTCGAGGGCACCAATGAGCGGCTGGCGGTGCGGCGACGGATCGAGGTCGATGGCGCGAACCTGACCGATGCCCGGCCGTCGCAGGACAGCCGGCAGGGCGGCTGGGTGGTGAACTTCACCTTCGACTCCGTCGGCACGCGCCGCTTCGCCGACATCAGCCGCGCCAATGTCGGCCGACGTTTCGCGGTGGTGCTGGACGACAAGGTGATCACCGCGCCCAATATCCGCGAGCCGATCACCGGCGGCCGTGGCCAGATCTCGGGCGACTTCACCGCGCGTGGCGCCAATGATCTGGCGCTGCTGCTGCGCGCCGGCGCGCTGCCAGCGCCGCTCACCGTCATCGAGGAACGGTCGGTCGGGCCGGAATTGGGCGCCGACGCGATCCGCGCGGGCATCATCTCCCTGGCCGCCGGCGCGGCCTTCGTCTTCCTCTACATGGGCTTCGCCTACGGGCTGTTCGGCTGGTTCGCCAACATCGCCCTGCTGTTCAACCTGGTCATCATGGTGGCCTGCCTGTCGCTGTTGGAGGCGACGCTGACGCTGCCCGGCATCGCCGGCATCGTGCTGACCCTGGGCACCGCGCTGGACGCCAACATCCTGATCAACGAGCGCATCCGCGAGGAGGCGAAGAACGGCAGGCCACCCCTTTCCGCATTGGAGGCAGGCTACACCAAGGCGTCGGGCACAATCCTGGACAGCAACCTCACCAACCTGATCGCCATGGCCTGCCTCTACGCCTTCGGCTCCGGTCCGGTGAAGGGATTTGCGGTAACGGTGGCAATCGGCACCATCGTGCAGATGTGGACGGCGACGGTGCTGACCCGGCTGATGGTGGTGTGGTGGTACCGCGCGGCGCGGCCGAAGGAGCTGCCGGTCATGCAGCGGCCGGGGCTCTCTCTATTGCAACGCTTGGCGCGGCCGCTGTTCCGGCTGGTGCCGGACGTCACGAAGATCCCCTTCATGCGCGGCGCGCGTACCGGTCTGATGGTCTCGGCCGTGCTGTCCACCCTATCGCTAGTCGGTGCATTCTGGCCCGGGCTGGAGAAGGGCATCGATTTCAAGGGCGGCATCGTGATGGAGGTGCGCACGCCGGCACCCACCGATCTTGGCGCGCTGCGCGGCACCGTATCAGCGCTGAACCTGGGCGATGTCGGCATCCAGCAATTCGGCGATGCCAACACCGCGTTGCTGCGGATGCCCGCGCCTGAGCAGGAGACGCAGGTGCAGCAGGTGGTCAACCGGGTGCGTGCGGCGCTGGAACAGGCCAGCCCCGGCATCCGGATCCTGCGCGTCGAAGCCGTCGGCAACCGGATTTCGGACGAGCTGTTCCGCGGCGGGCTGCTGGCGCTGGGGCTCAGCCTGCTGGCGATGCTGCTCTACATCTGGTTCCGCTTCGAATGGCAGTTCGGCATCGCCGCCATCGTCACGCTGATCCTGGACACCACCAAGACCATCGGCTTCATGGTTCTTTTCCAGATCGAGTTCAATCTGACCTCGATCGCGGCGATCCTGACGGTGATCGGTTTCTCGGCCAACGACAAGGTGGTGGTGTTCGACCGGATGCGGGAGAATTTGCGGAAGTTCAAGCAGATGCCGCTGGAGCAATTGACTGACCTCAGCATCAACGAGACGCTGAATCGCTCGTTGGGCACTTCGATGACGCTGCTGCTGGCGGCCCTGCCGCTGGCCCTCTTCGGCGGCGACGCGCTGTCGGGCTTTGCGCTCGTGATGCTGTTCGGCATCTTCATCTCGGCCTCGTCCTCGGTGTTCATCGCAGCGCCCATCGTGCTCTACAGCGGCCGCAACCGGCTGCGGATGGACGTGGCCGCACCTGTTGTCGCGGCCCCGGCGCGATGAAGCTGCCGCGCCGCAGCCTGGCCGCGCTGCTCGCGGCACCCGCGCTGGCCGGCACACCGGCAACCCTGCTGGTGGGCGCCCCGGCCGGCAGCGGTCCCGACCTATGGGCCCGTGGCGTGGCACCGTTCCTGGAGCGGCACTGGGCTCGGGCCACCATCACCGTGGTGAATCGGCCCGGTCAGGGCGGCATGGTGGGCGCCCGGGCGTTGGCCGCGGCGGCGGCGGATGGCCTGACCCTGGGCGCTGTGGGCACGCCTGTCCTGCTGGCCCGGGCTGTCGAACAGGGCGAGCTCGGCCTGATGGAACGCCTGAACTTCGTCGCCTCCATCGCCGAGGAACCGCTGCTGCTGGTGGCAACCGCGGCCCTGGCGGGGTTCGAGGCGGTGCGCGCCTTGCCCGGTACGGCCCTCATGGGCACCCCGCCCGGCGGCAGCGCGGCACAGCTTCTTGGCGCGCCCCTGGCGGCGGAGCTGGGTCTGACCGACTTCGCATTCGCCAATTCGGCCGCCGTGCGCCAGGCGGTGCTGTCCGGCCATATCCAGCTGGCCTTGCTGGCGGCACCCGACGCGCTGTCGCTGCTGCGGGAGGGCCGGCTGTTGGCGCTTGCGGTGGCGTCCGAACGACGCTCGCCCCTGCTGCCGGAAACGCCTACCCTGCGCGAGCTGGGCGTGCGCATGGCGGGCCGGGCCTGCCGTGGCTTCGCCTTGCCCGGCGGTACCCCCCTAACCGCCGTGAACAGCCTGGCGCAGGCCCTGCGCGCGGTCGTCGAGGACCCTGAATTCGTCGCCCAGGCGGATGCGTTCGGCTACAGCGCCGACTTCCAGGGGCCGGAGCAATGGATGGGCCAGGTGCGCGCCACTGCCTACGATCTGGCCGTCAGATGGCGCACCAGCCCATGGACGCAGCGCGCCGGCTGAAGAAGGAGTTGAAAAAACCTCCCCATTCATGGCATGTAACCACGGTTCCAATCTCAAACGAAAAGTCAGCTAATTTGGACAGCGTCGTCTTCCCGAACGTCGCGACATGCCAAAGCCGCGCGTGAATCGCCGGTCGGGTAGTTCGGGGG